>DAOVZS010000133.1 GCA_030635005.1 Thiomargarita sp.
AAGTTAAACTGTCTGCCTTCTGGTATTTTTGTATTTGGTTAGCCACTAATATTATTTTAATGATAGCCGGTTCTGCGGGGGTGAGTTGGATGGCTCATATTGGTGGATTTATTGCAGGCATCATCTTTTCATACTTTGTTTATGATACGATTTTAAAGAGAAATCCTTTAATTCGTTATTTAAATCAAGGGCTGACTAAACAAAATAGTTGAAAATACATAAAATATCCCCATAATCGTATTATATTTTACTAAATAAGGTTTAATGATGAAAAATCAATTAAGAAATACCTGTGCTATTTTATTAGCCAGTTTTGTGACCACAGCTTCTGCTACAGAAGGAGAAGAATTGGGTTGGAATGGTGAAGGAGAATTCGGATTTACGAGTACTACCGGTAATACTGAAACACAAAGTTTGATAGCAAAAATGGATTTAGGTTATAAGCTTACTTCTTGGAACCATAATTTTAAATTGGATGCGTTACGTGCTGAAGATGATAATAACATCACTGCTGAACGCTATGGTATCAAGTTGCAAAGCGATTATTTTATGTCTTTAAATACTGCCATGTTTGGGAAATTGAGATATGAAGAGGATCATTTTGGGAGTTATGATCATCAAAGTTCGTTAATTCTAGGTGTTCAATACCATGCCATTAATAATACACGCACCCGATTAAGATTAGAACTGGGTGCAGGTATGAGTCAAAATGAATTAGAATTAACAGAATTTGACACAGACACTCAAGAAGGCTTCATTGGTTATGCGGGACTTAAATTCAGTCAAAAAATTGGGGCACATAGCGAATTTATCCAAAACATTGAAGTGGAAGGTGGCAGTGAAAATGTTTACGTAGAATCTGATACTGGATTTAAAGTAAATATCATGGAGAATCTTGCTTTAAAGGTATCATTATTGGTAAAATACAATAGTGAAGTTGCCCCAGCAACGAATGCAGTTCCAGCAACGGAAGCAAGTCCAGGAATAGAAGCAGTTTCTGGAAGGGAAGCAATTCCAGAAAAGAAAAATATAGATACCATGACAGCTGTGACTTTAGTTTATAATTTTTAGTTTTTTAAAACTCAATCCCCTTTTGTGCTTTAATACCCGACTGGAAAGCATGTTTTACTTCAAGCAATTCAGTCACTGTATCAGCCAACTCAATTAAACCTTTGGGGGCAGCCCTTCCTGTAATAATAACATGTTGTGGGGGGGGGCGTTTTCTGAGCATGTCTAATATACGATCAAGCGATAAATAGCCCAGTTTCAACACAATATTTAATTCATCTAATAGCACGAGTGCAATTTTAGGATTGTTTAATAAGGATTCTGCTTGTGTCCACGCCATTTCTGCTGCTGCAATATCTTTTTTTTTATCTTGCGTTTCCCAAGTAAATCCTGTTTCCATCACATAATACTGCACTTCTGGAAAACGGCGAAAAAAAGATTCCTCACCTGTACTAAAACTGCCTTTCAAAAATTGCACTACACCGACATTAAATCCATGCCCTAAAGCACGTGCCAACATCCCAAATCCTGAACTTGACTTACCTTTTCCATTACCTGTCAATACAATAATGAGACCACGTTCTTCAGTTGCACGTGCAACGGCAGCATCAACTATTGATTTGTACCGTTGCATACGAATCTTATGCAGCATGTGAGAAGCTATGCGTTGACATCATACTCTGTAGTAATGTAGCTATCGTGACATAAAACGCTGTACTAGTCAGAGAATACGGATAATATTGCACTAAACGGCTTGAAAATTCACTGAAACTCGGATCAAATTGACCTGAAAAGAGATAATAACCGCCACTAGACAATAATTCACAACCCAATGTCGCTATGAATACAGCACCGCCTAATAATAAGAAACGATTAAACATCACATAATCATGCTGTTGTTTTCCAAACCAACGTCCGACTAACCATAATGACGCATAAGCTGGTAATAACATCATATACGCAGGTGTGAAACAAGCACTATAGGAACCGGTCAAAAATACTGAAAAATCAAGTATAAAAGTCAGACCTAATAATGCAAATAATCCCCCACGAGATTGGATATACAAGCCTGCTAAAAAGAAAGCAGCCCAACTTGCAGCGGGTAACTGATGTAAATCTGCAAAATGCTGACTCCGTGTCAACACCAATAATGTTGCCAAAACTAAACCAATCATCAATTGTAAACGCGATGATAAAGACATAAACATTCCTTTAAGGTTGATAATGCACGCTGATAAAGAAATCGCGTCCTGCCTGCTGATAATAAGAGGCAGTTTCATACTCTTTATCAAAGATATTATGAAGTCGAGCTTGTAGTTTCAAAGCTTCCGTCATCTGATAAGCCGCACGTAAATCTAGGGTTATATACCTGTTTAATTCACGCGTATTGTCAACATCATCATAACGCTTTCCAACAGCATACATGCTTGTTCCTATACTGAACTGTTGAAACTTACGATCTAAGCTGATATTCAAAGATTTTTTAGCACGACGAGGCAAGAGGGTATCATTACTTTTATTTTTAGGATCCAGTAAAGTGACATTTGTCTTGAGTTTCCAGTGTGCCCATTGCCTTTCTAAAATAGCTTCCAATCCCCGAATTTGAGCCGTCTCAATATTTCTGGGGGCAGAAATATCAGCATCATAAGCAATCAGCTCTTCAAGATCCGTTTGATACAAGTTGACTGCCCAAGTTCCCCACGTCTGCGTTGATTTTAAGCCTATTTCAATGCTTTGAGATTCTTCTGGTTTCAGATTGGGATTGCTATAATGAGGAAAATACAAATCATTAAAAGTGGGGGCTTTGAATGCGGTGCCATAGCTTGCGGTGAAACGTAATGCTTGATTATAACGATATCCCCAAGCAAGATTACCTGTCATGTGGTTACCAAATTGAGCATTATCATCATTTCGTACACTTAATTGTATGTTGTGCTGATCAAAATCGCCTAAATATCCGCCAAAAACACCGTGATTATCACGAGAAGTCACAGGATATAAGGTTGTTCCTCCATCCACTTGATCATTTTGGTAATCATAAGCGAATAGAAGTAAATGATTTTCGTCTATTTCAATGTCATTTTGTACCCAAAGCATATCGCGTTGAGTTTCAAAATGTGTACTAAATACATCATCTTTAAAATTGTCAGCCTCATCCCAACTACGTCCCGCCTTCAATGATAAGCTCCAAGAATCAGTCGGAAAAAATTTGAAACCAGCCCCTAATACTTGTTGCATGATGTCACTTTGGTTTTGAAATGATCCATCATATTCGTTTTCACCGTCACTACGTAACCAATGAATATCAACTTCAGACTGATTGGCAAAGCGATAACCAGCACGCACTTGTCCTGAAATATTTTGATACCCATCTTTATCAGGTTCATGAGTCCAACATCCTCCCCCATTGGGATCACCTGTACAACTATTAAAACCTTGTGTTTCTATACCACTGACATTTGTACTAAACCAAGCTTGCTTATTACCACCTGATAAACCCAGTGTTGTTTGATAGGTTTGATCACTGCCCATTCCAAGACTCACACGAGGTTTTACGGGTCCTTTTCCTTTTTTCGTAAATATTTGGATCACCCCTCCAATCGCTTCTGAACCATATAAACTGGAACGGGGACCTCGTACAATTTCAATACGTTCAATTTGACTGATGGGAATATGTTCAAAAGCAGTGCTACCTGTTGTCGCACTCCCTACTTTAATGCCATCAATTAAGACCAAAACATGGTTAGAGTTTGTTCCCCGTAAAAAAACAGAACTGATTTGACCTAATCCACCACTATTGGAAAGTGATAAGCCGGGCACACTTCGTAATAATTCGGGTAGTGATTGTGCTTGACTGTCTTGAATATCTTGAGAATCAATAATGGTCATTGAAGCTAAAGACGCATCCGCAGTTTGAGCGACCCGTTCTGCTGTCACGACGACGGGTGCTAAGGTATCGGCACATAAAAAGGGAGGACAGACCAGCAGGGGCACTGCTGCCATCGTTGTAAAACGGCATTGCATGATTTAATTTTCTCCTACATGCACACCCGCATGTATTTAAAAGTGAGTTAATGTCAGGCCGGTCTCCGGACTGATGAGTGGGATATCCCAAAAACAATATAACCTTCCCAAGTTGTAAGAACTCAGTGGCTTTCAATATATTGTTTTAATACTCATTTACCGTTGCGGGGGCAGTGTCGGATTCGCACCGACTTCCCGTTTAATCTCTGAAATAGAGACACCTGACGTTAAAAATAAAACAAAAAATACTTTACCTGAATTTAAAATTTAAGTCAAGATTTGTAGTATAATTTGTGTTAAAATTAAAATCTTCTAAAACTGTCCGAAGTATTGAACTGATAACTTAATAATTAATATGAGTGATGTACCTGAAAATTTGAAATATACCCGTTCTCATGAATGGATACGTATGGAAGAAGATGGCACGCTTACCGTTGGGATTACTGAGCATGCACAAAATGAATTAGGTGATGTTGTATTTGTTGAATTACCAGAGGAGGGGACACAATTTGAATTAGATGATACAATCGGAGTGATTGAATCTGTTAAAGCAGCTTCTGATTTATATAGTCCTTTATCAGCGGAAGTGATTGCTTGTAATCAGGATCTTACTGATAGCCCAGAATTAATTAATCAAAGTCCTTATCAAGAAGGTTGGTTATTTAAACTCAAACCAACGGGAAAGAATGGGATGGAAATGCTGTTTACATCCGCTCAATATATTGCAAGTCTTGAAGATGAATCGTAAATAATGCCTTATATTCCCCATACTCAAGATGATATTGATTCCATGCTGGCAACTATTGGTATTAATCGTATTGATGATTTATTTGATGAGATTCCGCCTTCTTTGCGTTCTCGCTCTTTAGATAATATCCCGCCTGCACTCACAGAAATGGAAATAGGACAATTGATGCGCCAACGGGCTGCCCAAAATAGCAGTGCGGTGTGTTTTATTGGGGCAGGGGCTTATGAACATCATATCCCAGCAGCAGTGTGGGAAATTGCTACGCGGGGTGAGTTTTATTCTGCTTATACGCCGTATCAAGCTGAAGCCAGTCAGGGAACGCTACAATTGTTATATGAGTTTCAAACAATGATGGCCAATCTAACAGGTATGGAGGTTTCTAACGCTTCCTTATATGATGGGGCGTCTGCTTTAGCCGAAGCGGTGTTAATGGCGGTGCGTTTAACTAAATCTAAGGCAAAACGCATTTTAATGCCTACTACAGTACATCCCATTTATCGACGTGTCGTAGATACTTTGGTTAAAAATCAAGAGATTACACTGATTGACATGCCTTATGATCGTGAACTGGGAACGCTTGTTTTGGATCCGATGTGTACTGATAATATCGCTGCTTTAGTCATCCCTCAACCTAATTTCTTTGGTTCATTAGAAGCTGTGGATGACTTAACAGATTGGGCACATGCACACGGGATATTAGTGATTGGCTTAGTGAATCCCATAACACTTGCTGTGTTATCACCGCCTGGAGAATGGGGGAAAACTGGGGCTGATATTACATGTGGTGAAGGACAACCTCTAGGCATTCCTCTGTCTTTTGGAGGTCCTTATTTTGGTTTTATGTGTTGTAAAAAAGCTTATGTGCGACAATTACCCGGACGTATTGTGGGACGTACTGTTGATCTTGAAGGGAAAACAGGCTATACCTTAACCTTGCAAGCCCGTGAACAACATATTCGCCGTTTAAAAGCCACTTCAAATATTTGCACCAAGCAAGGATTAATGGTCACAGCTGCCACTATTCACACTGCCTTATTAGGCGCCAAAGGTTTAGAGCATATTGCCCTTAGCTGTCATGCCAATACCAGTACATTAGTTGAAAAATTAACTGC
>DAOVZS010000056.1 GCA_030635005.1 Thiomargarita sp.
ATGCGTATGGAAATACCTTAAAATATGGAGTGCCCGTTACAGAATTTGATTATTTTAGTATGGGGGTTGCTATTGATCATACCGTACTCAAAGCAACGGAGTATAGTGCTCAAGAGATATTTGATTTTATTGAAGAAAATGGAGACACCTATAATTCTTATCGCTTAAATTCAAGTATTCGACATGATACACGTAATCGTTCGTGGTTTCCTAACAGCGGTAACTTACAAAGTCTGGGTATTGAAGTCGCCTTACCATTTAGCGAATTAAATTATTACAAAGTGCATTATCGTTATCAGTGGCTATATCCCCTATTTAAAGACTATATATTTTTAGTCAAAGGACAGTATGCTCAGGGAGAAGGATATGGTGATACTAAAGAATTACCCTTCTTTGAAAATTATACCGCTGGCGGTCCTCGTACCATACGTGGATTTCGTGAAAATACATTGGGACCTCAGGATAGTAATCTACGTGCTTTAGGGGGAAATGTGAAAGTGGTCAATAATATAGAATTTATTGTCCCGATTCCATTTGTAGAAAATACACGAACTTTTAGGTTATCAGTATTTATAGATGCAGGAAATGTTTATGGTCCTGATGAACAAATTGATATCTCTCAATTCCGTTATTCAACAGGAGTATCCTTGATCTGGTTATCACCCTTAGGCGTATTAAGTTTTAGTTATGCGAAACCTTTCAGAGAATTTGAAGGGGATGAAACAAGACGTTTTCAATTTACCCTTGGAACAACATTTAATTGGTAATACGAGAGAATTTTATTCATGAGAAAATATCATTTATACTTGATTTTGGGATTATTATGTAGTATGTCATCTTATACCGTCACAGCAGCTGCACTTAAAATTGGATTTGTCAACGCACTTAAAGTGATGGATAAAGCACCCCAAGTTGCAAAAGCAAATAAACGATTGGAAAAAGAATTTGCACCGAAACAACGTAAAATTGTGAGCGCGAGAAAAACCATCCAAAAGATGGAAAAACGGCTGACTAAAAATATGGCGATTATGAGTGAAAGTGCCGCACGTAAACTCAGTCAAGACATTCGTGAAAAAAAACGTAATATCAAGCGTTTACAAGAAGAATTTCGGGAAGATTATAATATCCGTCGTAATGAAGAACTTGAAAAAATTCAAAAATTAATTGTCACAGTCATTCAAAAATTTGCGAAGAAAAAAGCGTATGATTTAGTCATTACAGAAGGCGTTATTTGGGCAAGTTCACGTATTGATATCACTGATCAAGTATTAAAACGTCTTAAACGTATAAAATAATCACTCATGAAGATACCCATTAACCTTTCAGAATTGGCCACACATATTGGTGCTGAATTAGAATCCGAAATATCTGATATTCCTATTGAAGGTATTGCTTCATTATCAAAGGCGGATCACACAAAGGTGAGTTTTTTTTCCAATCGGCTCTATCGAGATGATTTATCTCAAACAAATGCCGCTGCGGTCATCCTAAAAAAATCAGACCGACGGTTTTGTAAGAGACCCATGTTAGTCATGGAAAATCCATATTTAGGATATGCCCGTGCCGTCTCCTTATTCACAACCCCCATTACTCACGCCCCCGGGATACATCATACTGCTTGGGTGAGTCCCGACGCTGAATTAGATGAGACTGTTTCTGTAGCCCCCCAAGCTGTTATTGAAGCAGGGGCACGTATTGGTCGTAATGTGTTTATTGGACCCGGCTGTGTTGTGGGAAGTGGTGTAGAAATGGGGGATGACTGTCAATTAATCGCCAATGTCACATTATGCACAGGAACACGATTGGGAAAACGCGTTATTATTCATCCAGGTGTTGTCATTGGAGCCGATGGTTTTGGAAATGCAAATGATGGAGGAAAATGGGTAAAAGTCCCTCAAATAGGCGGTGTACTGATTGCAAATGATGTAGAAATTGGTGCTAATACAACCATAGATAAAGGGGCTTTAGAAGATACTGTGATTGGAGAAGGTGTGAAATTGGATAATCTCATTCAAATTGGACATAATGTTCATATTGGAAAACATACCGCAATGGCAGGGGCTGCGGGGAGTGCGGGGAGTGCACGTATAGGCAGTTATTGTATGATTGGCGGTGGCGTACGCATTGCAGGTCATATTGAATTGGTGGATCATGTGCATATTACGGGAGGATCACTGGTACATCAATCTGTTCGAGAGGCGGGCGTTTATTCGTCTGGTGTGCCTTTAGATACTAACCGACATTGGCATAGAAATTTCCATAGATTTAAAAAACTTGATGACATGGCACGGCGTTTAAAAACTCTAGAAGGAGAAGTTAAAAAGGAACAGGATTTATAAACATGAATAGTATGGATATCCATCAGATTTTTCAACATTTACATCACCGTTATCCGTTTTTATTAATAGATAGAGTATTAGATTATACAGTGGGTGATACCTTAACTGCAATTAAAAATGTGACTTATAATGAGCCATTTTTTCAAGGTCATTTTCCACATCGTCCTGTAATGCCGGGGGTTTTATTAATTGAAGCCATGGCACAAGCGACAGGTATTTTAGCTTTTAAAACAGGACAAGCACAACCCGAAGACAATTCATTGTACTATCTCGTTGGTATCAATAAAGCACGCTTTAAAAGCCCCGTTGAACCAGGTGATCAATTATTAATTGAAGTGACATTTTTACGAAGAAAACGTGATTTGTGGAAATTCTCGGCGACCATTAAAGTAGAAGAACACGTGGTTGCCAGTGCTGAAATATTATGCATGAAAAAACATGATTCATAACACAGCCATTATTGATTCAAAAGCAGAATTGGATAGTAATGTCCAAGTGGATGCCTATTCTATTATCGGAGCTAATGTACAAATCGCCTCTGGTACGTGGATAGGTCCCCATGTTGTTGTTAAAGGACCTACACAAATTGGACATGATAATAAAATATATCAATTTGCTTCAGTAGGAGAAGATCCCCAAGATAAGAAATATAGGGGAGAATTAGACGTGAGACTGGAAATTGGAGATCGCAATGTTATTCGTGAATATTGCACGTTCAATCGTGGCACGATAGAAGGGGGAGGCGTCACGCGTATGGGAAATGATAATTGGATTATGGCTTATTGTCATATTGCACATGATTGCATTGTAGGCAATCAAACCATTTTTGCCAATAATAGCTCATTGGGAGGCCATATACATATTGAAGATTATGTTATCTTAGGTGCTTTTACGATTGTACATCAATTTTGTCGCTTAGGTATGCATAGTTTTTCAGGAGGGGGCAGTGCAATTGTTAAAGATGTCTTACCTTTTGTAACAGTATCAGGAGATCGTGCTAAATCTTATGGTCTCAATAAAGAAGGATTAAAACGTCGTGGTTTTAGTGTTGAGACCATTCAGGCGTTATATGAAGCCTATAAAATCATCTTCAAAAGACAACTCACAACAACACAAGCGATTGAAACTTTAAAAGAATTGAGTGAAAAGCATGCGGAAGTACGCCAAATGCGAACATTTTTGCAAGAATCAAAACGGGGAGTTGTGCGATAAATAAAAATATGCATATTGGTATGATTGCTGGAGAATTATCTGGAGATTTGTTAGGAGCAGGACTGATTCAAGCCTTACGTGTCCAGATACCTGATGTGGTTATTGACGGTATTGGGGGACCTAAAATGTTGGAGGCTGGTTTCCACAACCATTATCCTTTAGAAACGCTTTCGGTGATGGGGTTAGTAGAAGTGATTAAACACTATCCCAGTCTCAAAAAATGTCGCGATACGTTACGTGACCATTTTTTGCAACACCCACCGGATGTTTTTATTGGTATTGATGCGCCAGATTTTAATATTGGTTTAGAATACATCTTTAAAAAAGCAGGTATTCCTACCATACATTATGTCAGCCCCTCTGTTTGGGCGTGGAGACATTATCGCTTGCGAAAAATTGCACGTGCTTGTGATCTCATGCTGACTTTATTTCCATTTGAAGCAGAATATTATCAACAGCACAATATCCCTGTTCGTTTCGTTGGACATCCTTTAGCAAATGATATTCCATTACAAACAGATAAACAGCGGGTGAGAAAGCGTTTAGGTTTGCAAGACGATGGCGTATGGATCGCCTTATTACCAGGAAGTCGGGTGAATGAAGTGTCTCAATTAGGAGAGCCGTTTTTGAAAACAGCCCGATGGTTATTGGCACAACGTTCAGACTTACACTTTATTGTACCTTTAGCCAATTCCAAATTAAAGACACTTTTTGAACAACAAGTTGCTAAAATATGTCCTGATATTCCTTTAATCTTATTAGAGGGACAATCCCGAGAGGCCATGGCAGCATCTGATGTGGTACTACTCGCTTCTGGCACAGCAACATTAGAAGCGATGCTATTAAAACGACCGATGGTCGTCGCATATCGTGTCGCACAAATGACTTATTGGATAGGAAAACGCTTGATAGATATCCCCTACTTTTCTCTACCAAATCTTCTGGCACAAGCACCTTTAGTGCCTGAATTTTTGCAAGATCAAGTCACAGCTGAGAAAATGGGAACAGCTGTGTTAAAGTGGCTGGATAATCCTATCCAAAACCTAGAAAATCGTTTTCTTGAATTACATCACAGTTTGAGATTATCAGCGAGTCAACAGGCAGCAGAGGGTGTGTTATCTCTCATACCAAATGTTTCTAAGTCGCTCGAGTGACCCGTACAATTTCCTCAGGAGTTGTAATCCCTTGATACAGTTTTTCCAATGCATCTTCCCGTAAGGTACGTAATCCTTCCGAAATAGCTTGTTTACGAATCTGATTGGCATCTCCTCCATTCCCAATCACATGACGAATGTCATCAGATACAATAAGCAATTCATACAACCCAACACGTCCTCTATAACCCGTATGACCACAGCGTTCACAGCCTTTTCCGCGTTTAACCTCCACACATTTTTCTTGAGGAATTTCTAATAAATCGGCTTCTGCTTCTGAAAGACACATCGGTTCAGCACAGCTTTCACAGACTTTTCGGACTAAACGTTGTGCCATCACTGCGATAACACTAGAACTAATCAAATAGCTATCGATACCCATATCTTGCAAACGAGTGATGGCACTTGCTGCATCATTAGTATGTAATGTAGAAAAGACTAAATGTCCTGTTAAAGCGGATTCTATCGCAATTTCAGCCGTTTCATGATCACGAATTTCTCCGATCATAATAATGTCTGGATCTTGACGTACAATAGAACGTAGTCCTGCCGCAAAAGTTAACCCTATTTTGGCATTGATATGAATTTGAGTAATGCCTTCCAGCTGATATTCAACAGGATCTTCAATTGTAATCGTTTTTTGTGTCCCTGTATTAATTTTTTCTAGCGTGCCATATAAACTGGTTGTTTTTCCACTGCCAGTAGGTCCTGTAACTAATACAATGCCATGTGGTTGCTGGATAATTTTAGAATAGGGTTTCAGAATATCTTCTGGCATTCCTAATTTATCTAAACTCACATGGACATCACCACGATCTAAAATACGTAATACAATAGATTCACCATGTACACCCGCTATAGTCGATACGCGCATATCTAAAGCACGTTTGCCCATGTGATATTGAATGCGTCCATCTTGTGGTAAACGTTTTTCTCCAATATCTAAACGCGCCATTAATTTGACACGAGAAGACACAGAAGGTTGTGCCGAAACGGGTAAATTTTCCAATTCAACCATCACCCCATCAACTCGACAGCGTATCTTTAAATATTTTTCCTCGGGTTCAAAATGAATATCGCTTGCATTTAAATCTAAAGCACGATCTAAAAGATGATTAACCATGCGAATAATAGGAGCATCAGAGCTTAAATCATTGAGATATTCATTATCTAATTGATTAAAATCTGTGATCTCAGCACTCTCTAATTCGGGTGATAATGTAGCACGCCAATGCTTAATTAAACGCTTAACATGTTCCTCATTGCCGCGCTTAAAACGGATATGAGTGCCTAACATAAAACGTAATTTTGAGCGTTCTGCACAATCAGGAAGTGTTGAAAATTTCAAACAAGGCACATCAGGAAAGTCTTCAACAGGGGCCATGCCTCTTTCAGACATGTAAGTAAACAAGGGCAAATTGAGCGTATTCATAGTGATATTCATTCTTCAATAGCCAGTGCACGACTAAAACCAAGAATCTTAATTGTACCCGTTAATTTTTTTTTACGACTGCGTATATCTAAACTGATGATTTCTAGAAGATGTGGTGTATCATGTAATGTTTTTAAAAATTCCATAAGCGTTTGACCTTTGGCTTCAAACTGCATTGATTGAATAACCAGTACCCAATCCCCTGTATTCAAAGACGTATCAGGAGGTTCTAATGATTTAAAAGTAATCCCTGCATCTTTAGCCAGTTGTTTCACCAAAGCTTGCATTTTTGTGCCCACTAATTCTTGATCAGTACCCGGTAATAAGCTCTTTTTAACATCATTATATTCCTGCGTTATTCTTTGATGTTCCAAAGTCCAATATTCTGTACGTTTCTCTAATTGTTCATAACGTTTAATATGTTGCTCTAATCTATCAAGGGAGTGCCAATAATCTGTATAAATATTTTGTACCATAGGCCATACCATAAATGGCAACAGATAACCCACAAACATGACTATTGCAATAATAAACAGTCGTTTTTCGCTCTTATTCATAACATTACTTACGAGGGAAGGAAGCTTCTTTGATGATTTCTTTAATACCACTGAGTGCACCTATGATACCAGATGTTTCTAAAGGCATTAATAATAGCTTAGTATTTTCAGAAGTCGCCAACCTATTAACAGAACCCATATACTTAATAGCAATCAAATAATTAATGGCACGCATATCGCCATTTTCTATGGCTTCCGAAATTACTTCAGTTGCTTTCGCTTCAGCTTGTGCAAATCGTTCCCGTGCTTCAGCATCACGAAAAGCTGCTTCTCTACGCCCTTCTGCTTCTAAAATAACCGCTTGTTTTTCACCTTCAGCACGTAAAATCTCAGCACGTCTATAACCTTCTGCTTCTAAAATTAGGGCACGTTTATCACGTTCTGCCTTCATTTGACGCCCCATGGCATCAACCAAATCTTTAGGCGGTGAAATATCTTTTACCTCAACACGTAACACTTTCACACCCCAAGGGGTAGTGGCTTCATCAACCACTTTAAGTAATTGATGATTAATCACATCACGTTTAGACAGGACTTCATCTAAAGCCATAGAGCCCATGACACTACGAAGATTGGTGATCGCTATATTCTCAATAGCATTCACAAGATTATTAATTTGATAAGCAGCTTGTGCAGCATTCACAATTTGATAAAAAACCACTCCATCCGCATGCACAATAGCATTATCTTTCGTGATGACATTTTGAGCTGGAATATCTAGGACTTCTTCTTTCATGCTCAATTTCTGACTAATGACATCAACTGCCGGTATAATCAGATGTAAACCTGGATCAAGAGTTTTAGTATATTTTCCAAAACGCTCAACTGTCCATTGTTGTGCTTGAGGTATCGATTTGACCCCCAAGAATACTAATATGACAGCCATGCCTAGGAAAATTAAAACGAAAATTGTAAAATCGCTTAGGATAGCCATGGATCATTCATCTCCATCTTAAAAAAAATTAATACAAAATTACAGAAGAAATAAAGGGGATTTAACATTGTTCCCAAGGTAAATCATGTACGCGCCATCCGCCTAATGTACTTCGATGATGTGACGCATCTAAAGGACCCTCAAAGCCCTCAATAATATTATAAACATGGCTAAATCCTGCTTGAATTAAGACTTTTCCTGCTTCAAGCGATCGATTACCACAACGACAAATCAATAATATGGGCACATGAATATCAACAATCTCTTTTTGCACATTTTCGGCAAAATGAGGATTAATATCCCAATCTGGTTCATCTATCCAAGGGACATGTATCGCACCTTTGGGATGACCCACAAACAAATATTCCATCACAGAACGGACATCAATCAACACTGCACTACTTGATTGCAACATCTGCCATGCATCTTCATCTGTAATAGAAATCACACCACTATTAAGAGTGCTCATGATTTTTTCTTAACATTATCAAAAACAGGTTTTACTTTAAGACGAACGCCCCCCGATCCTACAATTTTAACTAAAGTACCTATAGGACAATCCACTCCTTCTACACGCCAACTACCATCATCCACATGAATCCTACCTATACCATTGACAATAGCCTGACTGACTTTATAAGTACGTCCTACCAATTCAGCACCGCGTTGATTTAAATAAGGTTCATCGGTGCCTAATGGATGCTTACCCAAATAAACACGCCCAATGACGACACTAATAATAGACACCATAGCTAAAATTAAAATTTGATACTCAACACTAAGCATCGGAAATAATAAGGTTAAAAAACCAATCGTCACTGCTGCAATCGCAGGCCATAAAAAGAAAGAACCAAAGGTACCAATGGCTAAAAATTCTAACATTAACAATGCAGCTGCTAATATCCACCAATGCCAATAACTGAGTTGAAAAATATCCATAATTTGATTATTTGTTAGTAATGAAGTATCATTTTTTTCTTTGAGGGAAAGTACCTTCTTTAATAATTTCTTTAATACCACTGATCGCCCCTATAATACCAGAGGTTTCTAAGGGCATTAATAAAAGTTTGGTATTTTTAGAAGTGGCCAATTTATTAACAGCACCCATATACTTGATAGCAATTAAATAATTAATCGCACGCATATCACCATTATCAATCGCTTCCGAAATAACTTCAGTAGATTTCGCTTCTGCCTTCGCAAAACGTTCCCGAGCTTCTGCATCACGATAAGCGGATATTTTACGTCCTTCGGCTTCTAACATGACCGCTTGTTTTTCACCTTCAGCTTGCAATATTTCAGCTTGACGATAGCCTTCTGCCTCTAAAATAAGGGCACGTTTATCACGTTCCGCCTTCATTTGTCGTCCCATCGCCTGAACCAAGTCTTCTGGTGGCTCAATATCTTGGAGTTCAACACGTAATACCTTTACGCCCCAAGGGGTTGTCGCATCATCAACAATCATCAGTAATTTCGCATTGATGATATCCCGTTTGGATAGGACTTCATCTAATGTCATTGAACCCATAACACTACGAAGATTAGTAATGGCTAAATTTTCAATCGCATTGACAAGATTATTAATTTGATACGCAGCTTGAGCAGCATTGATAATTTGATAAAAGACGACACCATCTACACGTACCGTAGCATTGTCTTTTGTGATAACATCTTGTGCTGGAATATCTAAGATTTCTTCCTTCATGCTCAATCTTTGGCTAATCACATCAACTGCTGGAACGATAAGATGTAAGCCAGGATCAAGTGTTTTCGTATATTTGCCAAAACGCTCAACTGTCCACTGTTGTGTTTGGGGGACTGATTTTACACCCAAGAAAACTAATATGATTGCCATAGCTAAAAAAATGACAACAAAAATCGAAAAATCACTCAAAAAAGCCACAAATATATTTCCTGTAAGTTAATTATATAATGGATACTAAACATTCACATCTGAAAAAACCACCTAAATTACTCCTACGTCGTATCGGACGTGCAATTGCAGATTATGCTATGATTAAAAATGGAGATAATATTTTACTCGGTTTATCTGGGGGTAAAGATTCTTTATCTCTATTGCATATACTTATCTATTTGCAACGCTATGCACCGATACAATTTACATTAGGCGTTATCACTGTGGATCCACAAATTCCAGGATTTGATCCTTCTCCCCTAAAAGATTATTTAAGCGCATTAGACATTACTCATTTTTATTGTAGTCAACCCATCATGGAAGAAGCACAAAAACATCTACAAGGTAAATCATTTTGTGCTTATTGTGCCCGGATGAAACGGGGTATTATGTATCGCATTGCACGCGAACACGCTTATAATGTATTAGCTTTAGCACAACATCTTGATGATTTAGCTGAAAGTTTTTTAATGTCCGCTTTATATAGTGGGACATTAAAAACAATGAAGGCACATTATACGAATGATACAGGTGATATACGAGTAATACGTCCGTTAGTTTATGTTCGTGAGAGACAAACGGCTGAATTTGCAAAAGAGGCAGATTTACCTGTGATTATAGATAATTGTCCCGCTTGTTTTAGTGCACCGACACAACGTGACCATATCAAAACCTTGCTTGCCAATGAGGAAAGTACACATAAAGATATTTTCCAAAATCTCTTGCATGCGATGCGTCCATTAATGGTAAAATAAAAAGGATTATACTCTTTTTATTTATTATTTTATATTTTTCCAACGTGTTCTCATCTCATCGCGATGTAAAATTAACCATTGCAAAGCAATGATAGCGGGAGCACATTGGATTTTACCTGTGTTCAAAAGCGTTAAAGCAGTATCAAATGAGATAACATGAACTTGAATATCCTCATGTTCTGAGATTACACCGTGAATACCAGATGCTTTACTGGCATCTACTTTTCCACAAAATAAGGCAGTGGTTTCACTGGTACTGCCGGGACTCATAAAAAAATCACAAATGTGTATAATATCAAAAACAGGGCAACCAATTTCTTCTAATGTTTCACGGTATACCAATTCATTGGGAGTTTCCCCTGTTTCCAACATACCCGCCACGATTTCCCATAACCACGCACCATTCTGATGTTCAAGTGCACCTGGGCGAAATTGTTCAATCATCACCACTTGATCACGAATAGGATCATAAGGTAAAATGGCAGCTGCATGACCTCGTTCTAAAACTTCACGTACTATTTTATCGCTCCAACCGCCTGCAAACAGCGTATGTTTAAGTTCATAACGTACTAATTTAAAAAAACCGTCATAACAAATATTCTTATCAAGAATTTCAAAGCTTTTGGAAGACATAACGCATTTATAAAAAATAAAAAATCAAGTGTTCGCTAAACTAAATTCACGTGCTCCAGCGAGTAGCGCTAAACGTGCAATCACCCCATATGCATAAAAACGATTAGGGCTTGCATTGGGAGCCATATTTTGATCTGGAGTAATACAAGAATTAACAAAAGCTAAAGGTTCAAAATGCATTCCGGGCGCATTGAGATTTTCATTAATACCACGTGTTGTATGGACACGGTAAAAACCGCCCACAACATGGTGATCTATCATATATACAACAGGTTCTGCGACCGCCTCTCCACATGTTTCAAAAGTATAGACGCCCTCTTGTAAAATGACCCGACGAATGGTTTGACCTTCTTTTGTGGTAGACATGCGTGAACGTTGTTTACGATTAAGTGCATGTATTTCCTCAGCACTATGTACTGTGATCACCCCCATACCATAGCTACCCGAATCAGCTTTAATAATGACAAAGGGTTGATGAGATACATTATATTCTATATATTTACGTTGTATAGAATTTAATAACTCACCCACATTTTCAGCTAAACAGTCATAACCTTCTTTTTTCATGAAATTAATGGCCCCACAGTTTTTAAACTGGGGTTCTATTAACCAAGGATCAATATTAATTTGCTCTGAAAATTCTTGCACAACATGACTATAATGGGTAAAATGTGCAGATTTTGAACGAACAGTCCAGCCAAGATCTAAGGGCGGGACAATATCTTGTTCAATATCTTTAAGAATATCGGGACATCCTCGGGAAAGATCATTATTAAGGAGTACCATACATGGTATAAAATCTTTAACACTAATAATGTGCCCTTTTCGGATCAAAGGTTCTAGTATTAACTGTTGCTTTGATGGGAGCGTCATGGTTAGCGGTTCCAATAGATCAAGACGTAACGATCCAATACGCACATTATAACCAGATTTTTTTAAAATATCACGTAAAGTAGCGACACTTTCCAAATAAAATAGATTTCGAGTATGATTTTCGGGTATTAATAATATATTACGTGCTTCTATATTTAAACGTTCTATTGCTGATTGTACCGCTTGCACACATAGTGGGAATGTATCAGGATTAATATTGTTAAAACCAGCTGGAAATAAGTTAGTATCAACGGGCGCCAGTTTAAAACCCGCATTGCGTAAATCTACAGAGGCATAAAAGGGAGCAGGTGTTTTTTTCCA
>DAOVZS010000182.1 GCA_030635005.1 Thiomargarita sp.
CTGTATATCGTTCTTGGTTATTAAATGAACGTCATTATGGGGCATTGCAAGGTTTAAATAAGGCGGATACCGCACGTGAATATGGTGATGAACAAGTTAAAATTTGGAGAAGAAGCTATTCTGTATCCCCCCCTGCATTAGAACCGTCTGATGAACGATATCCCGGTCATGATCCCCGTTATCAACATTTAGAACAAAAAGATTTGCCTTTGAGTGAATGTTTACAAGAGACGGTAGCACGTGTGCTCCCCTTTTGGCATAAAACCATCACGCCTTTTATTAAACAAGGTAAAAATGTGCTTATTGTAGCACATGGTAATAGTTTACGAACACTTGTTAAACATCTTGATAATATATCAGATGATGATATTTTAACACTCAATATTCCAACAGGCGTTCCTTTGGTTTATGAGTTAGATAAGGATTTAAAACCGATTAAACATTATTATCTTGGTGATAAAGAAGCCCTACAAAAGGCAATAGATGCTGTTGCTAATCAAGGTAAAGCACTCTAAATAAAATTTTAAAAACTGGAGATTTATTATATGATGCGATTTTTGCCTCGTCATTTTCCCACTTTATTAGTAGGGACTCTTCTTGGATTATTGCTTGCCGTGGGTGGCAGCGTTTTAGCCAATCGTCATGATAAAGATCTGATGATCCCTTTTGAGGAATTACGTACGTTTACAGAAATTTTTCATCGTATCAAAACAGACTATGTAGAAGAAGTTGATGATAAAACCCTATTAGAATATGCTATTCAAGGGATGCTAAGTGGCTTAGATCCTCATTCAAGTTATTTAACCCCTGAACTTTTTGAAGAAATGCAAATAGGCACCACCGGTGAGTTTGGCGGGTTGGGTATTGAAGTAGGCATGGAAAATGGTTTTGTTAAAGTAATTGCACCGATTGATGATACCCCGGCACAACGTGCTGGCATAGAAGCGGGTGATTTAATTGTTCGTTTAAATGATACACCTGTGAAAGGAATGACTTTAAATGATGCGGTAAAAATCATGCGAGGTGAAGTAGGTACGAGCATAAAGTTGATGATTGTGCGTGAAAGTGAGGATAAACCTTTAAAAATTACGATTGTACGTGCTATTATTCAAATAAGAAGTGTGAGAAGTCATATTTTAGAGTCAGGTTATGGCTATGTTCGTATTAGTCATTTTCAAACACATACCCATCGTGATTTGTTAAAAGCGATTAAAACGCTTAAAAAAGAAAATAAAGGGGCTTTAAAAGGGCTTGTATTAGATTTACGTAATAATCCTGGTGGGGTCTTAAATGGTGCAGTAGACGTCTCTGATGCTTTTTTAAAGAAAGGTGTGATAGTTTATACTGAGGGGCGTGTTGATGACGCATCTTTTAAATTTAGAGCAAAACCTCAAGATGCTCTTGATGGGGCACCTATCGTTGTTTTAGTCAATGTAGGTTCAGCGTCTGCATCAGAAATTGTAGCAGGTGCACTCCAAGATCATAAACGGGCGATCATTATGGGGACTAAAACTTTTGGTAAAGGCTCTGTACAAACCATTTTACCAATGAATAATGATGCGGCTTTAAAATTGACGACAGCACGTTATTATACGCCTTTAGGACGTTCTATACAGGCAGAAGGGATTGTGCCTGATATTATCTTGACTAAAGTTAAACTTGCTGATGTTGAAGAACATGATGAATTAAATATCACAGAAGCTGATCTGGCGGGACATTTGGAAAATGATAAAGAGGTGAAGAAACCCACTGAGAAGCCTGTTAAAAAAACACCTTTAGTGAAAAGTGATTATGCAGTCTATGAGGCGCTTAATTTATTAAAAGGATTGAATATTCTTAAATAAAGTCATCATCAACAAGGATCAAGTCTGTACTTGATCCTTAATAGATTTAATATCCTTTATACATATTCTCGATTTCTGTCTCATATTTTTCAATAATACGTGCCCGTTTCAGTTTTAAAGTGGGGGTTATTAAACCATTCTCTACTGTCCAAGGGTCAAGAGAGAGGGAGACACGACGAACCTTGGCATAACTTGGAAAATCTTTGATGTGTGTGCCAATACATGTTAATATTCCCTGTTGTACTGATTTAGCATGTAAGGCATCTTTGTCAACCTTTAAATTTTGAGCAAAGGATAACCAATTGTCAGCATTTAAGACAACTAAGGCACTCAAAAATGGTTTTCCTTCCCCTATGATCATGACTTGGTCAAAGAGGCGATGAATACTGATCGCCATTTCCATATTAGCTGGGGGGACTTTTTCACCGTTGCCCATCACAATAATTTCTTTGATACGACCTGTAATATATAAATGTCCTTGTTCATCCTGACGTACTTTATCACCTGTATGTAACCAACCCTCTTCGTCAATGATGTTTTTAGTCGCCGAAGGATTATTCCAATAACCCAACATCACATAAGGACTTTTTGTTAATAATTCATCATGTTCACCCAATTTGACGTGTACGCCTGGTATGGTTATGCCAAGACTGTCAGGTATATTATCATTGGGGCGATTGACACAAATCACAGGACTGGTTTCGGTTAAACCATAACCTTGCAATAAACCTAAGCCCAGTCCAATGAATAATTTAGCGACCATGGGGGGCATGGGCGCACCTGCAGTGATGGCAAAACGCATTCTACCGCCTAATTTACTCAAGATAGGTTTTGCGACTAAACGTTGTAAAATGGGCCATAATATGAAACTGGGATGCCAAGAAGCGCGCTGTTGATGATATTCAAAGCGTCGCCATCCTATTTGGATTGTCCATTGAAATAATTTCTGTGCTAATGCTGATTTTTTGTCTAATTGATTGTGAATTTTGGCATAGACTTGTTCATAAATACGAGGAACAGAGACTAAAAAGGTGGGACGTAACGTGATTAAATCCATAGATAATTGTGGAATTGAACGGGCATAAGCGACAGTAACCCCAACAATCATAGGGATATAGTATCCTCCTGTACGTTCAAGCGTATGTGACAGGGGTAAAAAGGATAAAAAGAGGTCGTCTGCATTAAAATCCATACAACTCGCAGCACTTTGAGCGTTACCCAATATATTTTGGTGACTTAACATGACTCCTTTGGGACGACCTGTTGTACCAGATGTATAGACAATACTTGCTAAATGTTCAGGCTGGCTGTCTTCAGCCCGCAAGGGATAGTCTTTTTTAAGGGGCAACCATTGTTCTAAAAAGACTAAACGTGAATCAGATAACTGATTATCAAAGCTTTGAATTGAAACAACACGTGTTGTGGTCACAATATCAGATCGCACTGTATATAATCGTTTCCATTGGCTCAAACCTTCGATTAATAATAATTTAACATCAGCATTATTAAGAATATAAGCGACGTTTTCAGGGTTATCATCGGTATATAAAGGGACAATGACTAAACCTAAGGCCAGAGCAGCTTGATCGCACATGACCCATTGGGGACAATTACGCAACATAATGGCCACTTTATCGCCTGAAACAAGATTTTCTTGTGCTAAGGCGGCTTGCCAATGTGCCACTTGTATCGACATTTCTGACCATGTGATACTGTGCCAAAGTTTCTGTTCTTTATTAAAATAACGATAAGCAACTGTTTCTGGTGAACGTTTTACACGTTCTCTAAATAATTCAGGCAAAGTCCTTGCACTTTGTGCGGTAATGAGTTCTTGTGTCATGATTTTTTTTAGAAGCGTTGATTAAAATAAATTTTTTATACACAACTAATGTATAATTTACAACAAAATTTGAGGAAATAATATGTATTTGTCTAAGTTTTATATTGCTTTTAGTTTGATTTTACTGCTCAATGCTTGTATTTTAACGCCTTCAGAAACTAAAACTGCTCTTCCAGTTGTTGAAGTAGCGCAAGACGAAGTGCTTGAGGAAGAACTTGAACCTAAAGTACTCGTTCAGGAAATTCGAGGACTCAAGCATCACATTGTACAAAATAATGATACTTTACATGCAATAGCAGAACTTTATGACTGTAGTATGGATGATCTGATCGAATGGAATAATCTCAAACAACCTTATACTATAACACCAGAGACAATAGCATATTTACAGGTTGAACCTTCTGAGGAAGTGGTCTCAGATTCCGCCACAAGTCCAGTTTCTCCCAATGCACTGCCTCAGATTGTGTCACAACTGGACAGTGCTAAGGGTCAGCATACGGTGCAAAAAGGTGAAACTTTGAAGTCCATAGCAAAACAGTATAAAATCACTCCAACAGAATTAGGTATTTGGAATAAGATTAAACAGGTGACTGTTGATCAAATATTAACAGTGCTGCCGCCAGAAGATCTACCATTGGAGACAACAAGAGAATATCATACT
The DNA here is from genome assembly GCA_030635005.1 of Thiomargarita sp. Taxonomy (GTDB): domain Bacteria; phylum Pseudomonadota; class Gammaproteobacteria; order Beggiatoales; family Beggiatoaceae; genus DAOVZS01. The sequence goes on from DAOVZS010000182.1 coordinate 4,346, forward strand.
GTGTTAGATGGTGATACTGTGGCTAATTTAGCCAGACATTATAATATCACTGAAGCTGAATTAATCGCTTTAAATAATTTGCAAGCACCTTATAAATTATCGATAAGACAATCCTTACATGTCACAACGGCTACACCTGAACCTGAAAAGGAAGAAGTGAAATATCATGAGATTGATTTTGGTAATACTTTATCTACGA
>DAOVZS010000191.1 GCA_030635005.1 Thiomargarita sp.
ACAAAGCGTTATTCTTCAAGAAAAAGCCATCGGCGAATTTAATGACGATTATGATGCTGAACGTTTAAGTTATGAAAATTATATTCCCTTAATTAATCTGTTGATTGATCGTTCTTTATGGCTTGAAGTGGGTGGTTTTGATGAATCTTTTGATGTTTTTGAAGATTGGGATGTTTTATGGCGTTTATCCAAACATTGCCCGTTTTATCATCTCAATCGTATTACCAGTGAATATGCCATTTGGGGTAAGAGTCAGATTACACAACGCATCAAGCAAGATACTTGGCAAAAATCCTATTCCCAATTTTTAGAAAAACATTTGATCTCATTATCAGATTCAAAAAAATTGCAATATTTGAGTAAGTATTGGTTAATTAGCCAAGAACGACGGGGTATCGTCCAAGAAAGTAATAGGGAAAAACAGGTATTACAATTAGAGATTGCTCAAAAAATACAAGATTTGGAAGCATTGCAAACAGGTCATAGTCAAAAAACACAAGATTTGGAAGCATTACAAACAAGCCACACTCAAGTTTTAAAACAATTACAATCGGATTACAGACAATTAGAATCCAATTGGATAGCAAAATATCAACAGTTAGAAACGAAAAGTGTTACCCAAACAACTCCAACGTTTTTTAATGATTACCAACGATTTACTGATTGGCTGCGGAATAAAGTGGCAAAATTACTTGATTTGGAACAAGAATTAACCGCACAAATTTACCCGTTGCGTACTGAATTTCATCAATTGCATGAACAATCTAGTGCACTCATTAAACTCATTTCGGCGTCACGTTGGCCACATGTTCGTCGTTATGCTACTTTTGTACAAGATATTGATCATAAAATAGACAGCTTAATCTCACACACAGAACAGTATATTTCTGCTGGCTCAGAGATGAGTACAAAACTGGGACTTAAAAGTATTGTTAAACATGAGATGTCTGATGATATTCCCCCGCCTCGTCCTTTATCAGAACTGTATCCTACCTTTAAGAGTTTAGCTGGAACATCAAAAAATCAGAAGCTGATGGAAGATGTTAATGAATTAGGACAGCAAATTTTTCTCTTAAATAATGGACAAGTATTGACATTTTTAAGCTATTGTACTTTAGATCATTTTTGTAGCATTGAGATATACTTAGCGACCTATTCACGCATTAATACATGTCAATTGCGGTTTATTATCCGAGTAGCCAATATTGAGACACCCTTACGTATTCTCTATATTGAGGGTATTGATATTCTTGATAATTGTTTTCACGTGATTCGCTTTGAACCTATTGTTGATTCTGCAGGTAAAACGTATCAAATTGAAATCGATTCTCCTGATGCTACCGAAGAATCAGCTATTGCGGTATGGTGTCATACAAAAAAAATATCACAAGATCCAAAAACAGATGTCTCTTTACTGCAACAAAGACCGTTATGGTTACAACAGGATATGTTGGCTTGTCCTATTTCAGAAAAATTGACAAGCAAAGCAGCCCCTCATCAGTTTATGTTGTATGGTATTACAAAATTAACCTCTGTATTCAGTGTACATCTGTTTTTACTCCATTTAGGAAAGGCACTGAAACAGGCAAATAGTGAGGGGGGGGTGATTTTGTGTGGCAGTACTAATCCTGAACTTCAAGATTATTGCCAACAACATCACTTGACAATCCTTCCTTATAAACCCTTTAACTTTACTATTGAGATGGAATCCAAATATTTATGGTGTTGTGATTTAGCGGCCTTACCACAATCTGATATCGTAGTACGGGCATTGGAGATATTTGTGGATCATCCCAAAGTGGGTGTATTGGTCCCTATGGAAAAATACGAAAATGGGACGATTCGTGCTGGATATACGTCAATCATGCCTGATGGCTTTGTGAAATCACTTGAAACGGGTATGCCTTGTGATCATCCTTACCATGGATATCGGCGTACTGTTACTGCTGCAAACAGTCAATTATTAATTATCAAAACTGCGTGTCTGTCTCAATTAAATATCAAAGAGATCAATACTTATCACACTGTTCCTTATAAAGTGACAGAGCTCTTATGGCAATTGAAAGCGCAAGAGTATGAGGCACTGTATGAGGCTGCTCTGTGTTATCAACAGACACAAGATTATCCCGTTTGGAAAGAACAGGATTATCAGAAAGACAGTCAACACTTTTATCAACGTTGGTGTGATCAGCTAAAAAGCAATACATCATCAATGTTACAGCCATTACCTACCGTTTTAATTATTGATCATACTTTGCCCAGTTATGATGAGGATTCTGGTTCATTACGTATTTATACTTTAATGAAGATATGGGTATCCTTAGGCTATCGTATTACATTTTTCCCGGATAATTTGGATGGACAATTTAAATATCGTCATGCCCTAGAGGCTTTAGGGATTGAAGTATTTCATGATCAATATGGTATTGCGGATGTCATGACGTCACGCCCATTTGATTTTGCCTTCATTTGTAGGGTGGATATTGGTGTTCACTACATACCTATGGTTCGTTCTTTATCTCCCAAAACCATTATTTTTTATGATACAGTGGATATTCATTATATTCGTGAACTTCGTCAAGCAGAAATTGAAAATAATCCGACACTCGCTGCTTCTGCTCTAATCACTAAACGCAAGGAATTATCCAATTGTTTATTAGCAGATCGGGTCATTACTGTCACAACTGATGATACACATCATTTACAACAAGACTTGCCTAATGTGAATTATTCGGTTATTCCCAATATTCATCCACAACATCCCTTGTCTGACCGTGGTTTTGAGGAACGGGATGGTTTAGTGTTTATTGGGAATTATAATCATCAACCTAATGAAGATGCTGTCTATTATTTTATTGAACATGTATTACCTAAAATCCACGAACGTTTACCCAAAGTGCATTTATATATTATTGGAAGTCATATAAAAGATAAAATGCTTGCTTTAGCCAATGACGTTATAAACATGGTGGGCTGGGTAGATACAGTAGAACCCGCATTTGCACAACGACGTGTATTTGTCTCTTATTTACGTTATGGGGCGGGGATGAAAGGTAAATTAGGACAAGCATTATCGTTAGGATTGCCTGTCGTGAGTACCACTATTGGTGCAGAAGGCATGGGACTTCAAGAAGAAGAAACCGCTTTAATTGCTGATACTCCTGATCAATTTGCTGATGCTGTCTGTCGTTTATATACAGATTCTGTGCTTTGGAAGAAATTATCTGTACAAGGACAAGCATATATTGAGCATGAGTATGGAGAATCAGCAGTTCGTGAGAAACTACAGGAAATTTTAAGTAAATATTCAAAAGACTAACACACCATGTTCAAAACCACTAAACCCCACATCACCGCCTATCATGCCGATTTAAAGGATTACGATCGATTATCCTTAAAACATGAAGGTACGGTGAAGATCGCATTTCAGCATTTGTTAGAATCTGTTGCTAAACAACAAAAATGGGTGCTGACTCAAGAAAATACCCTCAAAAGAGGACCTAAAAAAAATATCCGCTTAGACGGTGTATTGTTTGACACGGCTAATCTACCTCGGGGATATTGGGAGGCGAAGGATGTTAAAGATGATTTGCCTAAAGAAGTTCAAAAGAAAATCTACAAAGATAAATATCCTACTGATAACATCATCTTTCAAACCCCTGCGCGTGCAATCTTATATCAAAACGGGGCTGAAGTCTTAGATGTCGATTTAACAGTAGATACCAATATAATCAAAGTAGTCAATGCTTTTTTCAACTTCCAACGTCCTGAATATGAACGCTGGGATTTGGCAGCTGATGAATTTAAGTTAAAAGTACCTAAACTGGCTGAACAACTGTTAATACTCATACATGATAATGCTGATGATGCCTTCAAAACGGCGTTTGAACACTTTGCTATTCAATGTAAACAAGCCATCAATCCCAATTTGTCTGATGCAGCCATTGAAGAAATGTTGATACAGCATTTATTGACAGAACGCATATTTAGGAAGATTTTCAATAATCCTGACTTTTCTAATCGTAATATTATTGCTAGAGAAATTGAAATAGTGATACAAGCACTGACAGCGCGCTCATTTAATAGGGATTCCTTCTTTGATGAGTTACGATACTTTTATCAAGCCCTCGAGGACGTTGCGAGCACGATTAGAGAATATAGCTACAAGCAACATTTCCTAAATTCAGTGTATGAAAAGTTCTTTCAGGGCTTTTCTGTCAAAGTAGCTGATACCCATGGCATCG
>DAOVZS010000248.1 GCA_030635005.1 Thiomargarita sp.
ACTATGCTTTACAACGTCTGTATTTGCAGGTGATCTTCCAAAACCAGCCCCTGATTTTACCTTATCGGGCACTCAGACCTCTATCACATTAAAACAATTCAAAGGAAAAGTAGTTTTTCTTGATTTTTGGGCATCATGGTGTGGTCCTTGTAGACAATCCTTTCCTTGGATGAATGCGATGCAGAAAAAATATCAGGCGCAAGGTTTTGAAGTGGTTGCTATCAATCTTGATAAGGAACGTTCATTAGCAGATGCGTTTTTGAAGAAATTACCCGCTAATTTTACCATTGCTTTTGATCCTAAAGGGACAGTGGCCACTCAGTATCAGTTACAAGGGATGCCCATTTCTTTTATGATTGATAAAAAAGGGGTGATTCGTAAACGGCACATTGGTTTTCATAAGAAAAAAGTGCGTTTTTACGAAGCGGGTATCCGAAAATTGTTAAAAGAGTAAAGGATACTATCATGTATAAGCTATTTTATTTAGTGTTACCCAGTACATTACTCATCGGTGGGTGTGCCAATTTAGGCGTACAACCGTGGGAACGTGATTTATTAGCCAAACCAGAAATGCAGTTGATTTCTGATCCTGTTGAGTCTTCTTTAGATGAACATATTTATTTTAGTAAAGAAGCTTCAAGTGGTGGACGTGGATTTGGCGGGGGAGGTTGTGGATGCAATTGATTCATAAAAAAATACGCGGGGCTTTAACAGTCGCCACTTGTAGCTTGTTAGGCTTAAATTCAGTGCTTGCTGATGAAGGTGAATGGGATATTGACACAGCTGTTTTATTTTATTCTGAAACAGATCGCGTGACAGCCATTGAACCTGTCATTAGTTTAAAACGTGAATATGAAGATGAAAAAATATTAAGTGTCAAGTTGGTTATTGATGTATTGACGGGGTCATCAGCCTCTGGTGCGACGCCTAGCGATGAAGTACAAACCTTTACACGTCCCTCAGGTGAGGGATCTTATACAACAGAATCTGGCGAAACCCCGCTTGATGATAGTTTTAAAGATACCCGTGTGGCTGTAAGTGCACAATGGGAACAACCTTTAAATCGAGATTATAATGGCAGTTTTGGGAGTAATATTTCTAAGGAATATGATTATTTATCATTAGGTCTTAATGGTACCCTTTCTCGTTATTTTAATAATCGCAATACGACAATAACAACGGGTTTATCATACGCTCATGACACGATCAGTCCAGAAGGGGGCATTCCACAAGAATTTTCCAGTATGGCGCAAGAAGGCTTTCATAATGATTTCAATGCCTCACGTAGCGGGAATGATGAGACTAAAGATACGATAGATGTTTTGTTTGGGGTTACCCAAGTGATTGATCGGCGTACCCTCATGCAAGTGAATTATTCATTTGGCACAACAGAGGGTTATTTAACAGATCCTTTTAAAATCTTGAGTGTGGTGGGCGAGGATGGGCGTGCAAATGACTATGTATATGAAAATCGACCCAATTCACGTACAAAACATAGTCTGTATTGGCAAACCAAACATCATTTCAATAAGGATATTGTAGATATTTCCTATCGTTATATGTGGGATGATTGGGATATTACGTCACATACCTTTGAATTACGGTATCGTTGGAAACTGAGTAATCAGGATTATTTGGAACCCCATTTTCGTTATTATATGCAAAGTGGTGCTGATTTTTACCAAAGATATTTATTGGATGGCGAACCTTTACCAGAATACGCGACCGCAGATTATCGTTTGGGTGAATTAACAGGGATTACATTTGGCTTGAAATATGGCAGAACTTTGAGTAACGGACATGATATGAGTGTACGTTTGGAATATTATCAACAATCTGGGGATGCAAACGCAGATAATGCACCGGGTATTTTGCAACAGCAAGCGTTATTTCCAAATGTAGAAGCGATTATTTTTCAATTGAGTTATTCTTTGTAGGAGCAAATAGTATCAAGCATCACCGACCTTCTCTTATCAAAGCGGATGGGTATTACATTGGACAGTTTAAAGCGATGTCTTGCCCTTGTGAAGTACTGATAGCGGTGAAAAAACGGATTTTAGCACAGCGTTTAGTCAACCTAGCAGCTGCAGAAGCGTGGCGTATAGAGCAAAAATTCAGTCGTTATATCAATAATAACATGATGTATCATCTTAATCAGGGTTCTGGAATACCGATAAGGGTAGATACTGAAATGGTGCAATTGCTTAATTTTGCACAACAGTGTTATGAATTAAGTCATGGTTTATTTGACATTACATCAGGTATTTTACGAACTGCTTGGGTATTTGATGGGGGTGATCATATTCCGACACAAAGTCAGATTGAACGCTTACTGCCTTATATTGGGTGGGATAAGGTGACATGGAAGCCCCCTTATATCACCCTTCCCAAAGGGATGGAGTTTGATTTTGGGGGAATAGGTAAAGAATATGCTGTGGATCGAACACTCATGTTATTACAAAAGAAATCTAAAGCCGACATGCTGGTTAATTTTGGAGGAGATATTCAGGCAAGTGGACAACGCATCTGGTCAGTAGGTATAGAAAATCCCGCACATTTGGATGCTGCCAAAAAAATCCTCAAAATTAACAAAGGGGCGCTCGCCACCAGTGGCGATGCCCGTCGTTTTTTAATGAAATCGGGTAAACGATATGGTCATGTCCTCAATCCAAAAACAGGGTGGCCTATTAACACAGCCCCCCGTTCTGTCACCGTGGCTTCTCATACGTGTACAGAAGCGGGTATGTTAGCAACATTTGCGTTATTGCAAGGTGATAATG
>DAOVZS010000201.1 GCA_030635005.1 Thiomargarita sp.
CTTGACTATTGATAAGGGTAATACCATATTTTTGTAATCCGTCATAACTAAATTTAATGCTCTCTAGCGTGCGATCACCGCCCAAGACTTCATTACTCATAAAACAGGTATAATAGTGTGTATTCTTTTCAATCAAAGTGACGTCAATACTGGGATCTGCCATACGTAAATATTTGGCTGCAATCACACCAGCGGCACCTCCGCCAATAATGACGACTTTCTTTTTAGCAGAATAGGCTTTTGCAGGCACACTCAGCATAGTAGCAGCGGCCAAAGTCAAAAAATGTCTACGGGTGATCATGGATAGGATTCCTTGATTGTTGACTGCCATAAAAGTGAAGAAGGTGATCTAAACTTTCTTCGCCATACTGCTGTAGCATTTTTTGAAAACGTTTTTTCTTATTTTTGGGCATACTACGTACACCTGTTTGAAAGTCACTCAGATTAAATTGTAAATAAGTCATCCATTGCCCAGCAATAATGCCCGTTCCTTCTTGATCAATCGTGCCATTTCTTTCATGACATTTTTCACAATATTTTTCGTGCAATTTTTGTCCTTTTTTTGCTTTTTGGGCGTCTACTTCTTGTATGGCGGGTACAAAGCTTTGTTGTGAAAAATAGTGTGCCATGACTTCAAAATCTGTCGTGTTATAGGCTTTGGCTAATCGTCCCATGATAGTGGAGGGGCGTTCATCATTTTGATATTGTTCCATAATATCAATAAACGTATCAGTGTTAAGTCCAGCAATAGTCGGCATTGCTAAACCAAGGCTAGAACCATTAGGACCATGACAGGCGATACAGGGACTGATTAATGCAAATTCATTCGTCTCATTTGCCCAAACTGTCATGCTCAGTATCAAGCCACATAGTAAGATATATGGTGTCGTTTGATATCTCATTTAGACTGTCCCAGTTATGATAACGATAATATAAACTATTATATCATAATGTACATATTTTCTAGGAGACGATTATTGTGTTAAGAAGTATGATTTTGATTTTTTCAGGCACTCTTTGTTTCATTGGGAGTGCTTTAGCGGATAAACAGGCTTTAAATAATACCTGTGTAGGATGCCATATTAATATTAATCCCGGCATTATTAAAGAATTTATTGATAGCCCTATGGCGAATCCCCCCGAAAAAGTAGATGCTGTGGTTTGTGCAGATTGTCATGGAAATCAACATACCACTGCGACAGATTATCAAAAAGCCACAATGCCCACTGCTGAAACGTGTGGAGAGTGCCATATTCAACAATTTGAACAATTACGAGAAGGCAAACATAATCTTGCTTGGTTTGGCATGAAGTCGCAAATTGCATGGCATGGACAGCCTACTGCAATTAATCAAACAGGATATCGTGGCTGTATCGGTTGTCATAAAATTGGGCAAAAAGGTTTGATGGGAATTGCACAAGGGGTGAGTGGTCAACTTGAATATGACGACGGTAAGGAAATAGAGCAATATCATTATGGTAATGCACAATGTGATGCCTGTCATACGCGACACAGTTTTAGAAAAACAGAAGCACAAGATCCGAGAGCCTGTTCCAATTGTCATCGGGGATTTGAACATCCCCAATGGGAAATGTACATGTCTTCAAAACATGGCATTATATGGGATATTGAGGGAAATAAGGAAACACGTCACGGACGTGCCCCAACCTGTCAATATTGTCACATGTCTGAAGGGGATCATCGTGTCATCACGCCTTGGGGATTTTTGGGATTGCGTATTCCTACGAAACGTAATGTTTTAGCCTTGATTAAAGCAGAACCATCTTTGGAAAAATTTTGGAGACAACTGGCAGCACAGTTACCAGAAGGCGAATATATGGATGTGGATGATGATCCACAATGGGTGTTTGATCGGGCTTTAATTTTGCAAGCAACGGGTATATTAGATGCAAATTTTCAACCTACACAACGTTTTACTGAAATTATTACGCAAAGTGAAACAGCACGGGGTCCAGAAGAGTTCAATGAGATTCGTCGTAATATGAAGGAAATATGCCATGAATGCCATGCCAAAAATTTTGTGACTGAGCATTTCAAGGCAGCTGATAACATCATTAAGGCTGCAGATCATGAATTTGCAAAAGCCATTTTAGCAGTACAAAGTTTATATCAAGATGGCATTTTAGAAGTGCCCAAAGATTGGACGTATGCACCCGACATTTTACAATTGTACAATGCAGAAACTCGGGTAGAACAAGAACTTTATTTGATTATGTTGGAATATCGCCAACGTGCTTTTCAAGGTGCTTTTCATGCCAGTAACCATTATATGCATTGGTATGGTTGGGCTCCGTTAAAAGCAGCAGTGAATACTATTCTTGAAGAATCCAAGAAAATGCGGGCTGCAAAGAAGAAAAATCCATAAATATTATTAATGACAAGATAAATAATATTAATGTAAAAAGGCTTGACTTGTCAAAAAAATATCATTAGAATAGTTCTATCATTAAGCGGGTGTAGTTTAATGGTAGAACTTTAGCTTCCCAAGCTGATAACGTGGGTTCGATTCCCATCACCCGCTCCATTCTCTTTCCTGTTTCCTGCTAGTTTTCTACTTTTTCCATATAAATTTGTTGTGTTGGAAATGCAAATGCTGCCCCTTGGTTTTCGATAATCTTCATAAATTCCAGCATATTTTCTTCACGAATCTGCATCCATTCTTCCCAATTGGTTGTTTTAGTAAAATAATACAATAAAATATCAATGGAACTGCTGTTAAATTCAACTAAATACACTAAAGTCACTGCATCAGATGTGGCAATACCTGAATGTTGATGTAAATATGCTTTTATTTGTTTCAAGATAACGGTGATTTTGTCACGAGGTGTACGGTATTCTAAGGCAAGACGCATTTTGATACGTCGGTGTGTCATTTGACTCCAATTAGTCACCGGAGAATTGACAAGGGTTGCATTAGGGACGGTAACGAGTGTTTTAGAAAAAGTACGAATTTTTGTCGCACGTGATCCGATCTCTTCCACAATGCCTTCAACATCAGGAGTCATAATCCAATCTCCTTTTTTAAACATTTTATCAAAGATAATCGTTAAAACACTAAAAATATTGGTTAACGTTTCTTTGGCAGCCAAGGCAATTGCTGCCCCTGCAAGACTGAGACTGGCTAATAATCCAATGACATTCACGCCCCATTCATTTAAAATAATGGTTAAAGCAATCAAGATAACGAAAAGTTTAATACCTTTAACAAAGAAATTCTTAAGTGCTTGTGTTAATTCTGTTCCAAATTGACTCGTTAATGTATCAATGACAAAACTAAAGGGTTCAATACACCGATAGATTCCCCAAAAGATGCTGAATATGATAAGGCTACGAATTAAGGGTATGAAATCAACATGTAATACCAAGGTGACACAATAAAATGCGAGGATAATAAAAAGAAATTTTAGCGGAAGTTCTAGTGCTGCAAGCATTTTATTATCAATCGTAGTGGCACTGTTTTCGACCATTTTTTTTAACTGTTTTAAGACAATATAAGCAAATATCTTACGAAGCACTAAAGCCCCTATAATAATACAACCTACTAACATAAGTTGTACTAATGAAATTTCCCCTATTGTGATTTTTAGCCATTCATCAAACATAAGTTATGTATTCCTTTTTTTACCGTTACTAACTAATATTTTTTATTATAACGCTTTAGTCTTTATAAATCAACTCCATATATCATATTATCAACATATAATTATGTTATTAAATGATAAATATTCTCTTTAATCACCAGGCATCCCGTTATCAAAATATAAAAATATTATAATATTATGATTATTCATTATCTTATGAGCATAGGCTTCATTTTATTGATTTTAATCCTATATAATAACTGATGTTACGCACTCTGTTTCTAAAAAGCATCTTTCCATTTTTGAGCTCCAGGGGCGATGATCCACTACCAGTACTTTATACAAGCCCTGAAAGGGCGACATATATCAGCCTGGGGCAACGCCCTAGGTA
>DAOVZS010000128.1 GCA_030635005.1 Thiomargarita sp.
GCATTGTAATATGAAGATGTTGGGGAAATAAGCTTGGCATTATGTGATGACTCACCCTCGAGCTTCAAGCGTATATCTTGTTATGCCTATGGTTGTGCCTGCGGTTGTGCCTGCGGTTGCGACCTGGCAGGTTTTGGTGTGAATGTGCCTGTGAATATGCCTGTGACTCTAAAACCTGCAAGGTCTTGTTTTGACTTTGACTTTGACTGTGTTGGTGCCTGTGTTTCTGACGGTGCCTGTGTTTGTGCCTTCGCCCCAACGGGGCTTAATAATATAGCCAGGGGCATCGCCCCTGGAGCTAAAACATGGAATGATGCTTTTTAGAAACAGAGTGCGTAACATCAGTTATTAAAAATAAGGCTCTCTTATTGAACGATTAACTAACTGTAATAAAAAAGGTCCCATATCTGTGATAGGGACAATATCATTCACTTCTGTCGCAGCAATGGCAGCTTTAGGCATAGAATCCGCCTCTGCAGTCACGGGATCTTGCACAATAATATAGCCCCCTCTCTCTTTAATTTGCTTAACGCCAAAATTACCATCATTATTCGCACCCGTTAAAATAATCCCAATTAATCTATTATTATAAGCGAAAGCGGCACTTGCAAATAACACATCCACTGAAGGACGTGAATAATTAACAGGTCCTTCTACGGAAAGTGATAATGTTCGATCCTCTTCTATCAACAAATGATAATTTGGAGGGGCAATATACACCATCCCACCCACAATTTTTTCTTTTTCATCAGCTTCTTTAATGCTTAGATAAGATTTCTTTTCCAAAATCTGTGCTAATCGACTGACAGAATGGGGATACAAATGTTGTACAATAATAATCGGTAATGGGAAATCTTTGGGTAAAGCGGATAATAGTGTACTGAGTGCTTTAATCCCCCCAGCTGATGAACCAATAACAACTGCTTCAAACCAGTTCATATTAATTACCTTTCTAAGCGACGATAAATTTTTTCCTCTTTGACCACATCTTCAAAAGAATCGACATGTTCTGAAAAACTGAGGCTTTCTTTAGAACCTAGACATAAAATGCCATCTGGACATAGACTGTCATGAAAGAGCCCTAAAGCACGATCTTGTAATGTACGATTGAAATAAATCAATACATTACGACACAAAATTAAATTCATTTCCCCAAAAACACCATCTGTCGCCAAATTGTGATCTGAAAATAAAATGTTCTTTTTCAATGACTTATCCACAACCACATGTTCATAATGTGCTGAGTAATAATCTGAAAAAGCACTTTGTCCACCCGCTTTTTGGTAATTTTTGGTATATTGTTTGAGTTTACCAATTTCAAAAATCCCATCTTTCGCCTTTTTTAAAGCGATTTCATTCATATCAGTGGCATAAATTTGAGTTTGATCATACAATCCTGCTTCTTTCAAGAGAATAGCCATAGAATACACTTCTTCTCCCGTAGAACAACCTGCATGCCAAATTTTTAAAAAGGGAGATTTTTTGAGCTCTGGCATCACCACCTTTCTTAAGGCTTGGTAGAACGTAGGATCCCGAAACATTTCTGTTACATTAATAGATAAATCCAATAGTAACCTATCAAAAAAAGAAACATCATATAATAATTTATGCTGCATTTCAGAAATGCTGCTGATACCCTCTTTTGTCATGCGATGATGAACACGTCGTTTAACAGACGCTTTGGCATAATTTCTAAAATCATAGCCATATTTCAGATGAATAGCTTCTAACATTAATTGCAATTCAAGATTTTGATTGTCAAGATCATTCATATTCTTATTTTCTTCTATTAAGAATTAAAATTGGATGTAATTTTAACACAATATTATTATTTCAGTATTTTTTAACATTATGATAAAAGCATTAATTTTTGATGTGGATGGCACATTAGCAGAAACCGAACGCGATGCCCATCGTGTGGCTTTTAATGAGACGTTTGCAGCCTGTCATCTTGATTGGCATTGGAACGTGACCTTATATGGTGAATTATTGGCGGTGACAGGCGGCAAAGAACGTATGATATTTTATCGTGATCATTATGATTGTGCTTGCCCTAAAGACTTAGATATCATAGCCTTACATAAAATGAAAACAGCACGTTATAATGACATGTTAGCACGTCGTCCTATTCCCTTACGTCCTGGAGTACGTCGTTTATTAGAAGAAGCCCGTAGCAAAGATATGCGACTGGCTATTGCCACAACCACGACCTTAAACAATGTGACGACATTATTAACACATAGTTTATCACCCAATTCAGCATCTTGGTTTGAAGTCATTGCAGCGGGTGATATGGTCTCTGCTAAAAAACCTGCTCCAGATATTTATCTATATGTGTTGAAAAAAATGGGACTTTTAGCAGAACAATGTGTGGCTATTGAAGATTCTAAAAATGGTCATCAATCTGCATTAGCAGCACACATACCCACTTTGATTACAGTAAGTGACTATACACGTCATGAGGATTTTACAGGGGCACAATTGATTTTGAATCATTTGGGAGAACCTGAGCAGGCTTTTACGATATTATCTGACAATACATCCCATTCCAGTTATGTGGATGTGGATATGTTGCGTGGGTTTTCAAAATAGTATTAACCTTATGATATTTATGGTATACTAAAAAATATTGATTTTTTTACAGGATATTCTGATAATGGACAGGAAATTTAGTCATTCACGTGATGATCGTAATACATTTGTATTTAATTTAGACATTTTTGAAAATGATGAATTATTAGGACAATTGGGGGATATTTCAGAAAATGGTTTAATGATGATTGCAGAAAAACCCTTTCAATATAATAAATTTAAAAAAGTACGGATAGCATTGGGAGAATCTGAAAATTTTGAGCGTTTCTCACAGGATTTTCTTGATGTTGATATAGAAGTGAGATGGATGAAACCCGATCAAAATCCCCGTTTACAACGCATAGGGTGTAGATTTCTGAATCTGAATGCTGAGAACTTACCCCTCATTATGGAAATACAGAATTTTTTGAATTTGAATGAATAACTAAAATCAATGACAACACCTACCATAGAAACACTTGATCCACTCTCTATCCCTTTAAATGGTGTCAATTTAATCGAAGCCAGTGCGGGTACAGGTAAAACCTATACCATTACGACATTATTTATTCGCCTGATTCTTGAAAAGAAGTTGACAGTAGATAGGATTTTAGTGGTGACGTTTACGAAAGCAGCCACTGAGGAATTACGTGATCGTATACGTAACCGTTTACGAGAAACGTTGACCGCCTTTCAACAGGGGACGAGTCCTGATGATATCTTGGTAGGGTTGCTACAAAAGTATGGCAATCATAGCGAGGCTATTTTTTCTTTAACCAATGCCTTACGTGGATTTGATGAGGCGGCTATTCAGACGATTCATAGCTTTTGTCAACAAATGTTACAGGAGAATGCGTTTGAAAGTGGGGTGTTGTTTGATAGCCAATTGCTAAAAGATCAATCACACTTTTTACGTGAGATTGTTGAAGATTTCTGGCGCCAAAATTTTTATCATATTTCTGATTTATTTATCACTTATGCATTGACGCATGATTTCCAAACACCGGAACAGTTACTGAAATCCTTAAATCAGACTTATATTGGGCAACCTTTTTTAAAAATTATTCCCGAAAAACATGCTTTTTTAACGAAGGGAAAAGAAGTTGCTTTTAGCACCGCCTTTTTAAACGCGAGAAAAGTATGGCAGTCAGGACGTGATGAGATACAGTCCTTACTTATTGAACATGAAGGGTTAAGTAGAACTCAATATCGTATCGCGTCTATTTCCAAGTGGTGTGAAGCGTTAGATTTTCTGTTTGTCGCAGATAATCTGTCTATTAATTTACCTGAAAATTTGTCTAAATTTACGCGCAAAACACTCGCCAGTAGTCTCAAAAAAAATCATACAACACCGCCTCAACATGATTTTTTCTCACTATGTGAGACCTTACAGGACTGTCAACAACACTTATCTGATAACTTTGAACAACATTTATTAACGTTAAAAATAAAGTTGTTTGATGTGGCTAAAACCGAGTTAGCCCTGAAAAAACAAGAACATCATGTGCTTTCGTTTGATGATTTGTTGAATAATTTACATGAGGCGTTACAAGGGGCACATGGGGAGACCTTAGCCCGTGTGATGCGTCAAAAATATCAAGCAGCGCTGATTGATGAGTTTCAAGATACAGATCCGGTGCAATATGATATTTTTCATAGGATTTATGGGGCGGGTAAAGAGATTTTATTTTTAATTGGCGATCCGAAACAAGCCATTTATAGTTTTCGGGGGGCTGATATTTTTACCTATATGCAGGCGTATCGTGATGCGAACCGCCGTTATACTTTAGGGACGAATTGGCGTTCTCAAAAAGATTTAATTACGGGTATCAATACCTTATTTGAACAGACTGCACATCCCTTTCTCTTTGAAGATATCCCGTTTCAAGCGGTACAAGCCCCGTTATCCACACAACAAGCCACTTTAAAAATAGAAAATAAGCCGTTACCGCCGTTGCAATTTTGGTTTGTGTCTAAAGAAGATGCTCAAACAGAAGTGAATAAAGGGATTAATAAAGGATGGGGAGAACAACATATACCATTGTCGGTGGCTTATGAAATATCCAGATTGTTGATGTCTGGGGATCAAGGTTTGGCATTAATCGGTGATAAACCAGTGGTGGCAGGTGATATTGCGATTTTAGTCCGGAGTAATTATCAAGGCATGCTGATGCAAACAACGTTGACTAAACTACGTATCCCCAGTGTCTTATACAGTCGTGATAATTTATTTCAATCGTCTGATATCAAGGAAGTGGCGCGTTTATTATTAGCGGTGTCTGATGTGAGTAATGAAGGTTTAATCAAAGCAGCGTTGACGACAGATATGATTGGGATGTCGGGTGACGCCTTATATGCGTTAATACACAATGATCGGGAATGGCAACGGTGTTTGAGGCGTTTTCAAAAATATCATTATTTATGGCGTCATCTTGGATTTATTCAGATGTATCGTACCTTATTGTTACAAGAACAGGTGTCTGCCCACTTATTGCGTTATCCTGATGGAGAGAGACGTTTAACCAATATATTGCATGTGGCAGAATTGTTACAACAAGCGACAGTGGCTGAGAAATTAGGGATGACTGGCTTATGTCAATGGCTGACAAGACAATGTCATCCCAAAGGCGCTGCCCCTGAAGAACAACAATTGCGTTTAGAAAGTGATGAAAAGTTAGTTAAAATTGTCACCATACATAATAGTAAGGGCTTAGAATATCCCATTGTGTTCTGTCCTTTCGCATGGGATGGTAAGTTACATAACAAAGAAACCAAACAATTTATTTTTCATGATGCACAAGATGCGGCTATCTTAGATTTAGGCTCATCCCACCAAGAACAACACCGTTTACGGGCGATTGCAGAAGAACGGGCTGAAAATTTACGCATTTTTTATGTGGCTGTCACCCGTGCCAAACATCGGTGTTATTTAATATGGGGCTCTTTTAAGAAAACATCAGATTCACCGCTCGCGCATTTATTATGTCCCGGTATGGATACAGAGAATGAGCCGCTTCTTTTAAAGAGATTGACCACATTAGCCCAAGGGAAGCCTTGGAAAATTTCCCCTATGCCTTTGGATGCCACGCCTTATCACCGTAGCATTGAAAAGACAGAAACGCATCCCCCCCGTCCATTTCTAGGGCATATTGATAAGGGATGGAAAGTGTCCAGTTTTACCTCTTTATCACGCGCCACTGCCATTGATCAACCCGATTATGATGACATCACCTTATTTCGCCCTAGAGAACCCACGCTTGTTGATAAAAATCATATTTACAGTTTCCCACGCGGCGCACGCGCAGGTAATTTTATGCATGCCCTGTTTGAACATTTAGATTTTACCCAAACAAGTGCAGAGTTGACAGTAACTCAATTACGCAATTTTGGGTATCCTGCCGAAAAATGGCAAGATGTCATTCAGTTATTAATAGACAATGTACTGAATACGCCCTTAGATCCCCAACACTCAGATTTACGATTATCTCAAATCACAGGTAATCACCGCTTGAATGAATTGGAATTTTATTA
>DAOVZS010000127.1 GCA_030635005.1 Thiomargarita sp.
GCTTGTACAGATGAGAATAATGATCCACCCGCTGAAAAAATAGCACTTTCAGAACTTGAACAAAAATTACACATTTGTGAACAACATTTTCAAAATCATCATTTGATTGCAGGATTAAAAGGGACTGCTTTATCTTGTTATCGGGATGTATTAACCATAGATGATAAAAATGTCCAAGCATTGGCGGGACTCGATAAAATCGAAGCACATTATGTGTCATTAACACAAGTCGCTTTAAGGCTTGGACAAAGCAAGGTGGCGCAACATCCTTTAAAAACCTTACGCACTCTTAATCCCAATTCTTCTCACTTAAGCACATTAGAAAAAGACTTGGCTCGTGTGATTGCAGATCGTTTTCAACCCGGTAAAGTCATTCGTAATCATTTAAAAGACAAGAGCCTAGGACCTGAAATGGTATGGATTGCAGGCGGACGTTTTCAAATGGGAGATATTCAAGGTGGCGGATATTCTGATGAGCAACCGGTACATGATGTAGTGATTAAGCCGTTTGCAATGGGCAAGTATGAAGTCACTAATGCTGAATTTGTACACTTTTTAAATACGGTGAAACATAGAGGAACGCTAGAAGAACCTTGGTTTGAAACAGTTGTGGAAGATTCAGATAGTTATATTAAAGGCACAGTAGGCAATTTTAAAGTAGAAATTGGCTATGAACATCATCCCATGATTGAAGTTTCTTGGTATGGGGCGACTGCTTATGCAAAATGGTTATCTGAAGAAACAGGTAAATTATATCGTTTGCCCACTGAGGCAGAATGGGAATATGCTGCCAGAGCCCGAACCAATACGCAATATTGGTGGGGCAATCATTTGGGGAGCAATCAGGCGAATTGTAATGAGGAATGCGGTGATCGTTTTGGATCAGCAGCCCCTGTCGGTTCTTTTAAACCCAATCCGTTTGGATTACATGATACTGTGGCAAATGTTTGGGAATGGACTTGTTCAAAATATCAGGTGAAATATGGGGGAGCAGAACAGCAGTGTTTTGATCAAACAGGACTTCGCGTGATTCGGGGCGGGGCGTGGAATATAGGCGATGTACGCACCGCAGATCGCAGCAGAAATGCACAAACAACCTGTTATGTGAATGTGGGTTTTCGTGTGCTTAGGGAGCATCGATAAATGGCTTCAGTCATTTTAGGCATAGAAACTTCTTGTGATGAAACAGGGGTTGCCTTATATCATACCAAACAAGGTTTATTAGGGCATGCCCTGTATAGTCAAGTGGCATTACATGCACAATATGGCGGTGTCGTCCCAGAATTAGCAGCCCGTGATCATATACGCAAATTAATCCCTTTAATTAAAACACTCTTTCATGATTGTCAGATCAACACCGTAGATGGGGTTGCTTATACCGCAGGACCGGGTTTAATCGGTGCATTATTAGTGGGAACATCGGTAGGACGTAGTCTGGCATGGGGATGGCAAGTGCCTGCTATTGGCGTACATCATATGGAAGGACATTTGTTAGCAGCTATGCTTGAAACACCCGCGCCCCCTTTTCCCTTTTTTGTTTTTGTAGTATCATGCGGACATACTCAATTAGTTCATGTGGCAGCAGTCGGTCAATATACGGTATTAGGTGAATCTGTTGATGATGCTGCAGGAGAAGCCTTTGATAAGACGGCGAAATTATTAGGCTTAGGCTATCCAGGCGGACCCGCGGTAGCCCGTTTAGCCAAACAGGGAAATCCTGACACCTTTCATTTTCCACGCCCTATGACACGAAAACCCGGTTTAAATTTTAGTTTTAGCGGATTAAAAACCGCTGTCTTGACGACATGGAAAAAAGCACCTGTACACGATGAACAAACCCGTGCTGATATCGCGCGTGCTTTTGAAGATGCGGTGATAGATACCTTAGCGATTAAATGTCGTCGTGCGTTACAAGAAACAGGCTTAAAAAATTTAGTGATTGCAGGCGGTGTGGGGGCAAATCAAAGTTTACGTCAACATTTATCGGCATTGGGGCAAAAAATGAACGTGGATGTTTATTATCCACGTCCCATATTTTGTACCGACAATGGTGCAATGATTGCGTATGCAGGCGCGTTACGTTTGGCAGCGGGAGAATATGAACCCTTAGCTATTGAGGCACGTGCTCGTTGGTCCATGAATGATTTACCTTTAATTCAAAAAAAATCATGACAGATTATAACGTGATTGTCATAGGGGCGGGTCCTGCGGGCTATGTCGCTGCTATTAGGTGTGCACAATTAGGCATGACAACAGCGTGTATTGATCACCGCTTAAATGCCGAACAAAAACCTGTTTTAGGGGGAACGTGTCTGAATGTAGGCTGTATTCCTTCAAAAACATTGTTAGATTCTTCACACCATTATTATTTCATGCAAAAACAAGCAGCTGCACATGGTATTAAGTGTGACGGACTGAGCATTGATATTGCAGCGATGCACGCCCGAAAATTTAAAGTGATTAAAATCTTGACACACGGGATTGCCAGTCTCTTTAAAAAAAATAAAGTCACTCATATTCCAGGTAACGCACGTTTAAGCGGTGATAAACAGATTGAAATCACCGCTCATGATGGCAGTACACAGATTTTAAGTGCTGATAACATCATTATTGCCACAGGATCATCACCCGTTCAGATGCCTGTTGCCCCGCTTAATGAGAATATTGTGGATTCCACAGGGGCTTTAGCATTTGATACTGTACCCCCACGTCTAGGCATCATAGGCGCAGGTGCTATTGGTTTAGAATTGGGAAGTGTCTGGAGTCGATTAGGCAGTAAAGTCACCCTTCTTGAAGCCTTACCTGATTTCTTAGTACACGCTGATCGTCACATTGCACGTGTTGTACAAGGAGAATTGAAAAAACAAGGCTTAAAAATTCACTTAAATGCCCAAGTCACCGCAACTTCTGTTCATTCTCAAGAAGTCACGGTCACTTATACCGATAAAAAAGGTGAACACACCCTGCTTGTCGATAAACTTATTGTTGCGGTAGGACGACAACCCAATACAACAGATTTAGAAGTGCCCCTGAATACACAAGGATTTATTTCAGTAGATACACACTGTCAAACAGACATACCCGGTATTTATGCCATCGGTGATGTGATTGGCGGACCGATGCTCGCCCATAAAGGATCTGAAGAAGGCGTCATGGTCGCAGAACACATTGCAGGGCACAAGACTCATGCGGTCTCTTATGAGATGATGCCTTATATTGTGTATATTACGCCTGAAATTGCTTGGGTGGGTAAAACAGAAGCACAGCTGAAATCAGCAGGTATTGCGTATACTGTAGGACAATTTCCTTTTGCAGCTTGTGGGAGAGCACGCGCTAGCGGTGATATTAGTGGCATGGTACGTATCATGGCAGATACACAATCTGATCGTATTTTAGGCGTCCATATCTGTGGACTCTCAGCATCAGAACTCATTGCAGAAGCAGTTCTTGCCATAACGCTAAAATCCACTATTGAAGACTTAGTAAAAACGATTCATGCTCATCCCACATTATCAGAAGCAACACATGAAGCAGCCTTAGCAGTGAAAGGACGCATGATTCATGGATAAAAAGCTGCTATCGACTAAACACCGCATATTGTCCCACTTGACACCCTTGCAATAAATCCAAAATCTGTTCAATTTTGGGTAAACGTGGGGCTTTACGTGCTAATAAACGATGTAAAGCAAAAGACGGGGTAGGACATAAAATAGCGACTAAGGTATCAGAACCTATACTAGAATCCACGATCATGGGAGGAACGTGGTAAGGAAAATGGGCAATATTTAACGGATCTCCATACTCACTTAAAGGATATAAAAAATCTAGTTTTCCTTGACTGCCTAAAGAAAACAGTGTTAAAGCATGTAATCCCTCATCTGCATTTCCTGGAATAATACTAAAATGTAAATAACTGCCTTGCTGATGTACCTTATCCCCCTCCTTTAAATAGATTTTAATGGGAAAAAGACGCATATCAAAGGCGGTGTCTAATCTTTTTAAAAAACGCTGTTTATCAATCACAGCTTGTTTATACTGTGTATTTGAAAAGGTGCTGATGGTATCACCCGTCTGATTAAACACTTTTGTTTGTCCTTGACTGGTTTCAAATACTAACGCAGCATCCGTCTGCTCCTCTGAAAACGCAAAAGATTGTCCCAAATTAAAAACGGAAACCTGATCGCTGGCAGGCAAAATTTTAGGAATTTGTTGCTTATTCATCAAATGACCAATTTTTTCTACTAAAAAACGTTCAAGTTCATTCCGTTCTAAACTGCCATTTTGATTGCCATCTGCTTCACCTCCAATAGCCTGTGCAAAAAACCAACTCAATGCCCCATGATATGTATTATTTATTCTAATTTCGGGCACGCTTAAATGATCCTGATTAACTCCCGTAATAAATGTGACATGATTCAGTGCGATACCCTCTCGGCTTTTAGGTAATTTTGACACTGCCTCAGTGCGAATATTCCAATACCCACTACTACGCACCTGCCCCAACATTTTTTTTCTGCTGGGATCACGAACCATACCGCTAGAATGACACGCATCAATTACCACTAATATCTTATAATCACGTGCAGATTCAAATAATCCAAATAATTCATCATCAGTAATACGCCCTTGTGCATTATTTTTTTTAAAATCATAAAAAATCAGCGTTTCATCCTTTTTATCAGCTTCTCCTAAAGGAATATGATCGGGTTCTTGCCCCCCATGCCCTGCAAACGTGATTATTAAGGTATCACCGAGATCGGCTTGTTTCAACATATGACGCCATGCGCGAATAAAGGTATCACGTGTTGCCCTTTTATTAAGCAAGATGCGTTTCTTTGGCAACAGCACCCCAGCACGACGCAAAGCTTTTGTTAATAATTTAGCATCATTGACTGCCCCGTTTAAATTCGTAATATGCTCATAATGATCAATACCGACCACAAGTGCATGTTGTTTAGGAAGATCTAAGGCGAGTGTACCCGCAGCCCCCCTATCCGCACAAACACTTCTAACAAAAAAAAGGATACACAATAAGAGAGAGAGTTGTCGTATAAACATAGCCTGTATACTCTATTAAAAATGAAATATTCTAGACATTATGTCATAATAATATTTTAACCATTCTATTAAGGTAATCAACATGATTCAATATATAATACTCAGTCTTGCCCTGCTATCACCGTTAGCCGTAGCTAATTGTGATGATGCGATAGATTTATTGCATCAAGCCAAAGACTTACATCAACAAGACAATATAGAAAATGAAAAATTATTAATCAATATGGCTTTAATACTGTGTCCCAACCTGCCAGAAGCCCATAATTATTTAGCAAGCTTGTTTGAAGCGGAACATGAGTATACACAAGCCATTTACCATTTTAAAAAAGCACTCAACTTACGTCCTGATTTCTCAGAAGCCTGGTATGGTTTAGGCGAAACCTATTATAAACAAGGACGATTTCCACTGAGTTTAGAAGCCCATTTGCAGGCTTGTCAGAAAGATAAGGATTCAAAAAAACGAATAGAAGATTTGTTAAAAAGTCAGGATTATGCCGTTGAATCAGGTAAAATTTTGGACAAAGAGAGTTTATTGGTATTATTTGATCCGTCGCGTCAAGCCAAAATTGATAGCATGTTAAAATCCTGTCATTTACGGATGTCTAGAGTCAAACCTGCCGCCACTTTTCGCAATTTTCAATTTGCCAAAGGTGAATCAAGTTTACATGATGTCCAATCCCGCCGACAAATTGAAGAAATTGTTGCAGCCCTGATCAGCTTACCCCATCGAAATATTGAAATACATGGACATACTGACACACAAGCGTTTAAAAACACCTCTTCATCATCCAACAATCGCCTCAATCTGAAATTATCAAAACAACGTGCCCGCACGATTGCCAACGCCTTAATAAGCCGTGGTATTGCAAAACATCGGATTAAAATATATGGACATGGTTACCATAATCCTTTAATCAATGAAAACAACCCAAAAGCTTGGAAACAAAATAGACGTGTTGTTTTGCAGTAAATATTTCTGAGATTGTGTTTGTGCCTTTTTAACCGCCACAGGCACAAACACAGTCAAAGTCAAGGTCAAAACAAGACCTTGCAGGTTTTAGAGTCACAGGCATATTCACAGGCACATTCACACCAAAACCTGCCA
>DAOVZS010000254.1 GCA_030635005.1 Thiomargarita sp.
CAACAATTAGCAGAATATCGGACGCAACGTATTCGCGTCAATTTGTATGAGGATGAAAAACAGGCTTATGATACGGCTTATGGCACCTATATTGGTTATGTACGCGATAATCGTTTACGTGAAAGTTATGGTCCAAGTTGGTGGCATGAGTTTACCCGTCGTAGTGCCTATCAAGCAGCAGCACGTCGTGCTAAAGTGGCTGAATTAAAATGGAAAGAGATTATTTACCAAAGCCAAGCAAAATTAGATGTATTAGAACAATTGTTGCGCGAACATCATCATCAACCCATGCTTGTATTCACCGCCCATAATCGTTTTGCCTATCGTATTGCGCGACAACATCTGATACCTGTGATTACACATCAAACCAAAGTGGCAGAACGTAAACATATTTTAGAAGGTTTTTGTGCAGGTTTATATCGTGTGATCGTGACGACTAAAGTACTGAATGAAGGGATTGATGTCCCAGCTGCAAAAATTGCGGTGATTTTAGGTGGTAGTGCCAGTGATAGAGAATATGTGCAACGATTAGGACGCGTTTTGCGTAAACATGGCAATGCGACTGCTATTTTATATGAAGTGATTGTTCGTAATACCGCAGATGAACAAATTGTGAAACGTCGCCAACCCCGTAAAATTTAACCCCATACACTATGAAAAAACTGATTCTATTTTTATCGCTTCCCGGTGTTTTTTTAACATTACCCTATTGGACAGGATTGTTTGCTGAACAAGAATTTCCAAATATCCAACAAAATATGTTTCAAAACTTGAATCTTAAAACGATAGAAAATATCTATCAACGCGGTTGGTTTCATTCTTCTACAGAATCTCTTGTTGAAGTGTCTTCTCATCGTCTTTTAATTAAGCAAGAGATTGATCATGGTTTTTTACCCATACAATCCGCTAAAATTCTAACCACTGTACAAACCTATACCAATAATAAATTACTCGAAGTACATACCAGTATCGATATCAAGGGTGATATGATGAGTACAGTGATGATACCTGCACAACATGTTCACAATGAGCATGCATTTTTACAATGGGAACAAGTAGAAGGCACTGTTTATATCAAACAGGATCTGACTACGATACAAATTGACATGCATTATCCCCAAGTGTCAGTAGAGACGAATCAAGGTAATATTGTTTTAGAAGAACTGTCAATACAAGTGGATTTACAACCCAATCTTGAAAATTTAATGCTTGAGACGACAAGTACACTTCATATTCAATCTGTTAAAGTGCTGTTTAAAGATAAAGATCCCATTATATTGAAAGGGATCACATTAGAAGGTTATAATCAAGTTAATAATGATAATGTGATGGCAGTTATCAATGTGGCTTTGCAAGATTTACAATTGGGAACAGAGCATTATGGTCCGGGAAATACTGATGTTTCCTTACATCATTGGCATTTTCCGACCATGGCAAACATACAAAAGATTGTGCAAGAAGTGCAAAATCAAAGCATTTCTATACAGCAGAAAGCGAATATACTCAAATTCAGATTATTGCCAGATGGCCTCACTTTATTAAAAAAGAGACCTGAATTTGCGATGACAGATTTTAGTTTGAATACGCCTCAAGGTCAATTAAAAGGGAAATTACAATTAAAAATAGAGGTGGATAATGAGAATATTTTTGCCTTTGCGATATTCAATCCGTCTATACTGATTAATATTCTAAATGCACAATTAGAGATATTGATACCCCGATCGCTTGTTTCAATAACACCCTCTCTTGATATATGGTTAAAAAATGGGCTATTAAAAAAGACAAAAAATAACGCTTATCACAGTCATCTCAATTTGAAAAAAGGGAATTTAGAAGTCAATGGAGAATCTTTGCCCATAGCAAGATTATATGAATAATAGCATTTTATAAGAGATTCTTACTAATAAGAAGATAATGACAAGCCCTGAAAGGGCGAAACATATCAGCCTGGGGCAACGCTCTAAGCTTGACTAAAAAAAAGAGATGATGAACACAAGCAATGGTAATTATTTTGAAATTACATATTGTAATAAGTATTTAATTCTATTATAATAACGACTGAGTTATATTACAAAGTGGTTTAAAAGTGACTGTTTTTTATAGTATGAAATGTTTTTATGTGCTTATAAGTAAATTCTATGAGTAAAAAATAATGGATTTAGATACTTTATTTTCAATAGTTCATATTTCAATACTTATGTTAAAATGATTAAAAATTTCATCCATAAGGGACTAAAATTATTTTATAATACTGGTAACACATCAGGTATTCAAGCACAACATAGCAAACGACTTCGATTAATCCTTTCAAATTTAGAACAAGCACAAAGTCCTATAGATATGGATCTACCGGGTCTTGTACTGCATGAATTAAAGGGAAAACGCAAGGGTAATTGGGCTGTGAAGGTCAATGGCAATTGGCGTATCACATTTCACTTTGTGGGTTGTGATGCTGAAATTGTAAATTATGAAGATTATCATTGATGAGGCAATACAATGAGTATGTATAATCCAGCCCATCCAGGCGAAATTCTCAAGGATTTGATTCTTGACCCTTTACACCTATCTATTACTAAAGCTGCCTATCATCTTGATATTAGCCAAACGATGCTATTAGAGATTGTGAGTGGGCACAGTGCCATGACACCTGACATCGCTTTGAGACTAGAGATTATATTTAAAAATCCAAACGCCACACATTGGTTAAGATTGCAAAATGC
>DAOVZS010000187.1 GCA_030635005.1 Thiomargarita sp.
AAACGATCAGGGATTGTTAATGACCCGAATCGGGCTGATGATAGCATGTATATTATTGAGTTGATTAAGAAGATTGTTACGGTGAGTTTGGAAACGGTGAGGCTGGTAAAGGGATTGGATTAAAGCCCTGACGGGGCGGGCTGGGGCAACGTCCTAGGCTTGCTCTGGGTGTTTTAGGTATCGTTTATATTATATAATCATATTCGTTTAGATAATCAATATTTAGGAAAAATATATGACTACACAGTCTATACATGGTGAATGGTCTTCACGTTTAGCCTTTATTTTTGCCGCCACAGGGTCAGCAGTAGGTTTGGGAAATATTTGGAAATTTCCTTATATTACAGGAGAATATGGAGGCGGGGCTTTTGTTATTGTTTATTTGTTATGTGTGGCTATGATTGGATTTCCCGTGATGATGGCAGAAGTTTTATTAGGTAAACGGGGACGTGCTAGTCCTGTTAATAGCATGCGTGTACTGGCTCAAGAATTTAGGCAGAGTAAATTATGGATACTTTTGGGATGGAGTGGTGTGATCGCTGGTTTTCTCATTTTATCTTATTATAGTGTGATTGCAGGTTGGGCTTTAGCGTATGTGCCTCAGGTAGCTTCAGGTATTTTTGTTAATATGCCTGCACAAGAGGTCGGCGTCGTATTTGATACGTTGGTTGCTAATCCTTTAATGCTGGTGGGATGGCATACGGTATTTTTGGTCGTTACGATGGTAATTGTGGCAGGGGGCGTACAAGGAGGATTAGAACGTGCGGTGAGTGTGATGATGCCCGCTTTATTTCTAATGTTATTTATATTATTAGGCTATGCCATGAGCACACCGCACTTTATAGAAAGTGTTCATTTCATGTTTGATATTGATTTTCAGAAATTACTGTATCCTAACGGTGAATTTAGCGGGGATGGGATATTGGCAGCAATGGGACAAGCCTTTTTTAGCTTAAGTTTAGGCATGGGGGCTATTATGGTGTATGGAGCGTATTTACCTAAAAAAACATCTATTGCACAGATCACAGCTGCTGTCGTATTTGCTGATACATTGGTTGCTATTCTAGCAGGATTGATTATTTTTTCAATTGTCTTTAGTAATGGTTTAGAACCTGCGGCAGGCGTGGGTTTAGTGTTTAAAATATTGCCAGTGGCTTTTGGGCAAATGCCTTATGGTAGTTTTTTTGGTACACTCTTTTTTATATTATTAGTATTAGCTGCTTGGAGTTCTGCGATTTCATTGATTGAGCCTGCAGTCGCTTGGTTGGTGGAAACAGGAAAATTTACACGGTTCAGTGCTTCGATATTCTCAGGTATTGCCTTGTGGTTAGTGGGCTTATTAACCGTTTTTTCATTTAATATTTGGAGTGATTTTAAACCGTTTTTTGATAAAGATTTGTTTACTTTGATCGATTATCTTACCGCAAATATTATGTTGCCCTTAGGTGGCGTATGTATTGCTTTTTTTGTGGCGTGGTTAATGACACGCAAATCAGTTATTGAGGAATTAGAGATGTCTTCTGATAGTTTTGCGTATCATTTGTGGTATTTTCTATTGCGTTATGTCACGCCAATAGGGGTATGTGTGGTCTTTTTAAATGCGATCGGTGTCTTCTCGTGACCATTATTTATAAAACAGCCTTAGTACCATATAGTACAGCACAAATGTTTAGTTTGGTCAATAATATCACGGACTATCCTAAATTTCTGCCTTGGTGCACAGAAGCAACGCTACATGAACATACGGCTTCACAAGTGATTGCCAGTATTAAAATGGGTAAAGCAGGATTAGAACATTCTTTTACCACAACTAATGTGATTAAGGAAAATGAATCCATTGAAATGTGTTTATTAAAAGGACCTTTCAGTCAATTGCAAGGACATTGGACTTTTCAACAATTAGGGACGGAAGGCAGTAAAATATCCCTTAATTTAGAATTTGATATTTCTAATCGCTTGCTACGTTTGAGTTTAGGGACTGCTTTTTCAAAAATCATGAATACGCTTGTAGAAGCCTTTGTCACAAGAGCGCATGCGTTATATGGAAAATGAGGAACTTATTATTGTTGAAGTTGCGTATGCGACTCCCGATAAACAAATTATTTTGTCTCTCAAAATACCTCACAAAACAAATGTTGCACAAGCGATTGAACAATCAGGTATTGTTAATCTTTTTGATAACATCACGATCACTGAACAGAATGTAGGCATTTTTGGGAAGATTTGTGACTTAAAAACAATATTGCGGGCAGGTGATCGGGTTGAAATCTATCGGGCTTTATGGATTGATCCTAAAATAGGACGACGAGAACGTGCGAATCGAACATAAAAAAGACATAAAAAAAAAGGAGTCATTTATGAATGTTGATGTTGCCATTATTGGAGCAGGCACTGCTGGGCTTAATGCATTTAGTCAGGTGAGATCTGTCACTGACAATGTAGTACTGATTAACAGGGGGCATTATGGGACAACGTGTGCCAGAGTCGGCTGTATGCCTTCAAAGGTATTGATTGAAGTCGCTAAAGAATTCTCAAGAAAACAACATTTTGAGCAGTTTGGTATTGCAGGCAGTGATGATTTAACGATCAATCGCACTCAAGTCATGACTTATGTTCGTCATATGCGCGATATGTTTGTAGGACGTGTGATGCAAGGGATTAAAAATATTGGGGATAAAAACATCCAAGGCAGTGCTCGTTTTATTGAGCCCCAAGTATTAGAAGTCAACGGTGAACAGATTCACGCTAAAAAAATTATCGTTGCCACGGGTTCGCATCCTGTTATTCCGTCAGATTGGCAAAAAATGGGGGTGATTACGACTGACGATTTTTTTGAATGGGAACAATTACCCGAATCTTTGGCGGTGATTGGATTGGGCGCGATTGGCAGTGAAATAGGACAAGCGTTAGGGCGTTTAGGGGTAAAAGTCGTGGGTATTGAAAAGTTATCTACGGTGTGTGGTTTATCTGATGCTGTAATTAACACGATTGCCATTAAAGAATTATCCAAAGATTTTAATCCTTTATGCTTAGGCACCCGTGCTTCTGTGTCAAAAAATACGGATGGCCGTTTTACAGTAGCGACTGATAATGGACAATCCATGACTGTCAATACAGTATTAGCGTCATTAGGAAGACGTCCCAATCTTGAGAATATGGGTCTTGAAGAAGTTTTTGGATTAGATTTATCTGATAGCAGTCAAATCAATCAAAATACAATGCAATTGGGTCATTTTCCCGTATTTTTCGCGGGTGATGCGTCGCCCTT
This sequence comes from Thiomargarita sp., assembly GCA_030635005.1. GTDB lineage: Bacteria > Pseudomonadota > Gammaproteobacteria > Beggiatoales > Beggiatoaceae > DAOVZS01. Next base: position 3,269 of record DAOVZS010000187.1, read on the forward strand.
AAAACCTATTTTACATGAAGCCTGTGATGAAGGGCAGATTGCGGGTTACAATGCAGTGCGAGATACTGTTACCGCATTTAAGCGACGTGTACCATTACACATTGCCTTTTCCGAACCGCAAGTCGTGATGGTAGGGGCTTCTTTTGCACGCTTAGAAGGACAAGATATTTTGATTGGAGAGCGTGATTTTGTCATGCAAGGACGTACCAAAGTGATGGCACGGACGTATGGACATTTACGCATCTATGCAAATCGTCAAGGACGTGTATTAGGATCAGAAATGATGATTCCAGATGGAGAGTATATCGGTCATTTTTTAGCCATGGCGATTGAACATAATATGACGGTACAAGATTTGTTACTGACGCCATTTTATCACCCAACTATCATGGAAGGGCTTGATGATGCCTTAAAATCCATTGCCAGTCAACTTGATAATTATCAATCAGGTCCTGTATTACGGAGATTATCAGTATGACTCAACAAAACGTTGTCATCGTCGGTGCTTCTCCCAATGAAGAACGTTATTCTAATAAAGCCGTACATGATTTAATCGCACATAAGCATCATGTTTATCCCATCCACCCCTTAGCGACAGAAATACACGGAAAAAAATGTTATAAACATTTGACTGACATTCCGAGTTCAGTGGATACCGTCACCCTTTATGTGGGTAAGAGACGATCCACCGATTTAATGTCAGAGATTTTAGCACTCAAGCCTAAGAGAATTATTATGAATCCCGGGGCAGAAAATGAGCTGTTAGAAACTAAAGCAAAAGAACAAGGTATTGAAGTGGTTCAAGGCTGTACACTGATCATGTTACGTACAGAGCAATTTTAGAAGGGTTGTGAATGTGGTTGTGCCTGTGTTTCTGCCTGTGCCTTCATTCTGAAAATTCTATAATTCTAAAAATTCAGACCAGGTCACTCAGCGATGTTTAAAATTCACAATATAGACACATCCATCACACAAATTCTTTAAATCGGGTGAAGTGGGGACAAACTGTTGACTGTGTTGAGGAGATGTCACCAGCGTATCGGGTGCTAATGTTGCTTCAGGAGCACGAAGTTTCATAGCTTGGTCCCATTCATTTCGTATTAAGAGTGTTTCATTACTATCGTTTTGTGCCAAA
>DAOVZS010000281.1 GCA_030635005.1 Thiomargarita sp.
GAAAAACGGGGGGGAGCTGATAAATTTGCCAACAATGTGGATTTATTTTTAAACCTTTTTTTGTATAAGCGTGATAGCGTCGCTTTAAAAGAACGGATTAAAAAGTTTAAGGGTTAAAACAGTCGTTGTTTTTCATTATTACTGCCGGAAGATCGCAAGAAAAAGTATCTACTCATAGTGTTTTTACACCAGCTTTTATAAATGCGTTGCGGTATAAACGAGGGAATTTAAATGGAGACGGGTATGTTACTGGGCTTCATAAGTTTTATGTCGGTAAAAGATAAAAAAAGAGGTGATTACAATGACTCAAGAAACCGTTACAATTACTGATAATCGCACTGGAAAATCAATTGAATGTCCCATTAAAACGGGCACAGAAGGACCTGCTGTGATTGATTGTCACACCTTATATCAAGAATTAGGCTTATTTACCTTAGATCCCGCTTTTGTCACCACCGCAAGTTGTGAGAGTAAAATTACCTTTATTGACGGTGATAAAGGTATTTTATTATATCGGGGATATCCCATTGAACAACTCGCAAAACAGAGTAGTTATCCTGAAGTCTGTTATTTATTATTATATGGCGAATTACCCACTGCAAAGCAAATGGAGGCGTTTACACAGAACATTTGTCAACATACCCTCTTGCATGAAGGATTGGTTCATTTTTATAAAGGCTTTAGACATGATGCCCATCCCATGGCAATGCTTGTAGGGGTAGTGGGTGCATTATCAGGCTATTATCCTGATGCTATGGATATTTCTCAGCCTGAGCATTGTAATACCAGTGCCATACGCCTCATCGCCAAAATGCCCACTATTGCTGCGAATATTCATAAATATCTTGTGGGACAAGCCTATGTTTATCCCCGTAATGATATCAGTTATGTGGGCAATTTCATGCAAATGATGTTTTCAGTGCCCAGTGAACCCTATCAATTTAATGAGACAGCAAATAAAGCATTAGAAGTCATGCTGATTTTACATGCTGATCATGAACAAAATGCAAGTACTTCAACAGTACGATTAGCGGGTAGTTCACAAGCACATCCCTTTTCATGCGTTGCAGGGGGGATTGCCACCTTATGGGGTCCTGCCCATGGTGGTGCGAATGAGGCTGTTATTCGGATGTTGCAAGAGATCAAAACCCCGAAAAATATTCCTGAGTATATTAGACGTTTTAAAGATAAAGAAGATGCGACGAGATTAATGGGATTTGGGCATCGTGTCTATAAAAACTATGATCCACGCGCTAAGATCATTCGGGGCATTTGTCATGATTTGTTACAAGAAATGGGCGCAACAGATCAAGCCTTATTTGAAGTGGCGATGGAATTAGAACGGATTGCCCTTTCTGATGATTATTTTATTGAACGCAAATTATATCCCAATGTTGATTTTTATTCTGGCTTGATACTGAAAGCTTTGGATATTCCCTTAAATATGTTTACGGTGATCTTTGCAGTTGCACGCAGTGTGGGATGGGTAGCCCAATGGACGGAAATGATTCAGGATACTCATTTGAAAATTGGTCGACCTCGTCAATTATATACGGGATATCAGCGACGTGATTATGTGCCCGTTTCCAAACGAAAATGATGCAAAATATATTACAAATATTTGCCAAAGCCCCAATACCTGGTCAGGTAAAAACGCGTCTGATTCCTACATTAGGAGCTGCGGGGGCTGCTGATTTACATAAAGCATTAGTACAACATCTTTTACAGAAATTTCACACCTTATTCACCCTACAATTATGGTGTACCTCTGAACATCCCTTTTTTCAAAGCTGTCAAACCCAATTTAATATCAGTTTACATCTACAAGTAGGTAATGATTTGGGACAGCGTATGGCGTATGCTTTAGGAAAAGAGGGGGCAACTGTATTAATAGGGAGCGATTGTCCCACGCTCTCAATCTCCCATATTCAAGAAGCTTTTGTGGCTTTACAACAAGGTATTGTCTTAACGCCCGCAGAAGATGGCGGGTATGTGTTAATAGGAATGCAAACTTTAACACCTGAATTATTCAGCAATATTCCTTGGGGCACATCACAAGTCTTAAAAGTAACCCGAAATCGGTTACGAGATTTAAGCATGCAATGGCATGAATTGCCAAC
>DAOVZS010000271.1 GCA_030635005.1 Thiomargarita sp.
TTATCCCGAACGCAGCTTGCATTACCTGACAAAACTGTATAGTAAACAATTAGAGGCTGGGCAAAAATATACAAAAATGAAATCTGTATTTGGCGTTCATTTTCTAGGCTACCAATTATTTCCAGAATATGACACTGGAAAACACTGTTTTGAAATGAGAGAACGTGATCATCCTAAATTACGTTTAACAGACCAAATGGCATTATTTATATTTGAACTCCCCAAGTTCAAATCACTTGGATCAGATCCACTAAGCCAATGGTTACATTTTTTTAATCATAATCATAGCAAGGGAGAAACTCCCATGTACACATATCCACCTGTAAAAAATGCTTATCAATTATTACGAGATATTAGTGCTGATATTCCTATTCGTGACTTAGCAGATATACGTGAACGTGCCTTGAAAAATGAAGTCACCTTATTAGATGAAGCTATGGAAAAAGGGATGATAGCGGGTAAAAAGGCGGGGATTGCAGAGGGCTTACAACAAGGCCAACTCAACATAGCCCGTTCGTTATTGACATTCCTAGATGACAAAAGCATTGCACAAACAACCAAACTGACAATAGCTACGATTAGGAAATTGAGAAAGGACGTTTAAATCAGCATTTTCAGAATAAAGGCACAAACACAAATTAATATCCATCTGTGCCTGTTTTTTATATCATACCCCATCCCCAATCAACACAAACCCCGCCCAATAATAGGAATCTTTATAAGGCTTTATCACATTAGGTGCTCTTTTAAGCTGTAAACGCTTTTGTACTGTTTTTCGTCCCATCTGACATAATTGGCGTTGTGCTTGTTGTAAAGCCAATGTTGGTGATAAGCCGTCATCTAAACCTTGATAAAAATCTTCCATTAATAAACGTGTTGAATCAGATTCAACAGACCATAAGGCTGCTAAAACATTATGTGCCCCTGCAAATAGAAAACTTGACGCTAATCCCATATATTCATCCGCGACAGTCGTTTGAATTTGTGCCGTTTCACACGCACTTAAGGTAACCAAACGTGCATTATCTAATCGGATACTACTAAACATCTCCTTAGCCTGTAAACACCCATCGGCAAGTTTTAGGGAAGCTTTGAGATTAGGTTGAAAAACACCGTGACAAGACATCAATCCATGTTGTGCACCGTTAAGATGTTGGCGTACGCTTTCAAGATCCGCTTCTTTTCTTGCAAGTAACGTGTCTATAGTTCGATAATGTTTTTTAATACTATGGCCTTCTGCCTCAGCTGCAGGAAGACTGCCATCAGGATTTGCGATGATACATCCTTTACCTGTCTGAGCAGGCTTACGCTCATGGATCATTCGGAGTACTTGTAAAGAAGGTATGTAGCGTATGACGCACGTTAATATTTTTTCCTCAATCTTAATCAGATGTAGTGGTAATAAATGCCACAGTTGATGTGGAATAAATAAGATTTCTTGTGGCTTATATTGTTCAAGCAGTTGATTCAGTATAGTTGATAATTTCTGGGTAAGCCATTCGGTGATATGATTTACTTCATCAACAGAACTGATGCCAGAAATCATATTTTCTTGAAAAGTTTTAACACGTTCTGATACCTCATGATTGTCTAAATCGATTCGCAATGGTGTATGAATGGCTCGGGCAGTGATAGGGTAAAGATATAAATAATCAGGACGTTGTTCAAAAGCGATGGCTAAAGTGTTGTTTGGGATAAGTGCGGTGATTTGTTCTGTGGTAAGAACACGTGGTTGTATGGCTTCGCTATAAGCAGGATCTAGTTTAGCAATAGTTGCACGAACACGCGCTAATTGTTGTTCTATTTTTTCTTGTTCTTTCAGAAGTTTAGATTCCTGTTCAGAATTATATTCAGTATTTCTGTAAGTTGGCATAAAATAACGCGTGTTTTCATTTTCCGTGTTATCTGATGGTGGATCGAGTTGCTTGACAAGTGTGCGTAAACGTTTACGAAGTTCATGATATTGTATGCGTATATTTTCATCAACCTTTAATCCAGGTTCTGCACGTTCACGTAACATTTGTTCAACCAATACCCGTGATTTACTACGCTCTAAAACAATATAGGCTTGATCATGAAGCTTCAGTTCTATTGCTAAATCAGCTGCAAGATGAAAGAGTTCTATATTTTGTGCTAATATTAATCCTTTAGAGCCGTCGGAAATACGGCTTAATAAAATATCTAACCAATCTAAGCCCTGTTGTGCCAATTCAAATGCACGAGGATTGTCTGAGCCAGTAGGACGTTGGGGGTCACGGTGCCAGTCTGCAATAATTCGCATCATATTAATGACATCTATGCATAAGTGCCCTGCGGTTTGTAATTCTTGCAAAATACCAA
>DAOVZS010000168.1 GCA_030635005.1 Thiomargarita sp.
AAAAACAGGTGTAAAAATACTTTGAGCGGGAACAGTTTCGTGTGCACTGCCTGCGGTGATAAATTGACGCACAGGTAATTCTGCCATTCGCCTAATTTGTCTGGGTATTGAAGGCAAATCTTTTGCACCAAACACCGTACCTGAAAAACAACTGTCAAATAAAAACAAAGCATGTTTTGCTTCAATTTTCCGAGCCATATTAACAATATCACTCATATTCAACGATTTTTGTAAAAATCCTTTTTCATTAAAATTCGGATTGGGTGCATCTACAGGAACAAGATAGCCTTTTTTACCTTTTTTACGGGTATAACCATGTCCAGAATAAAAAAATAATAAGCGATTATTTTCATCATATCCATATTGATTTACAAAATCCTCATATGTTGCCTTTAATGCTTTAGTATTCAGATTTTGAACATAGGTTACTTCAAAACCTTTAGACATTAAAACTGTTTTAACCTCATCTAATTCTGAGGGAACACTATTTAAATCAGGCCAATATTTATAATCACTTTGACCAATCAAAAGTGCATAACTGCCTGTATAAGAGGATTGAATAGAATATCCCACTTTTTGAGAGTGTGTTTTTATGACAGGATCAAGTGCTAATTCATCCGTAACACCTCGGTCAATTATCGGCGTTTTAATAATAGGCGGATCAGCCACACAGGCTGATAAAATGGGTAATAACAGTAAAAGTATGTTTTTCATGATATCATTGCTCTTTTGAGTAAAGGATAGAGTATATCATATATATGATGTATGATTTTTTCTTTATAAATTTTAAGAACTGATGTTACGCATCGCAACCCTAGGGCGTTGCCCCAGGCTGATATATCTCGCCCTTTCAGGGCTTGCATATAACAGAATGCGTAACATCAATAATTAATAAAGGAGCACACCATTATGACTAACAAAATTGATAAAACACCTCAAGAGGCTTATACGCCTAAAACAATTAGAATTACGGATATGCCGCTTCAGGAGCGTCCACGTGAAAAATTATTGGAACGCGGGGCAAGTGCATTAACCAATGTTGAACTTTTGGCTATTTTTTTGCGTACGGGGATTCGGGGAAAAAGTGCTTTGGATTTAGCTAAGGATTTATTAGACGAATTTGGAGATTTACGCAGTTTATTAGCGGCAGATCGTCATCGGTTCTGCGAAGCCAAAGGTTTGGGGGATGCTAAATTTGTACTTTTAAGAGCAAGCGTGGAAATCAGTCGGCGTTATTTACGCGAATGTTTAGAACGAGGAGATGCGTTAACCAGTCCTGATGATACCCGTAATTTTTTAATGGCAGAGCTGAGTGGGCGGGATTATGAGGTATTTGCGTGTTTATTTTTAGATAATAAACATCGGGTGATTAAATTTGAAGAGCTGTTTTATGGCACGATTGATAATGCAAGTGTATATCCCCGTGAAGTGGTGAAACGTGCATTACAACATAATGCAGCCGCTTTGATTTTGACGCATAATCATCCTTCTGGCATTGCTGAACCCAGTGAAGCAGATGTTACGATTACAAAACGACTGATTGAGGCGTTAAAAATAATTGAAATACGGGTGTTAGATCATGTGATTATTGGAGATGGACAGTGTGTTTCTTTGGCAGAACGGGGTTTGTTATAAAGAAGATTTATCTTCTAAAGCATAAGGCAATTCCATAAATTGTAAGGTATATTCTGCTTGTTGCCAATAGACGTGTTCAGATGTCACACTGTCAATGTTAATCACCGCTAAAAGAACGACACCCCCGTCTGGATGTGCTTGGGCATTGACGATATGACCCACACATTCCTCTTTTAGATTGATCGCATCCCCTGCTTGTGGGATATTTTGACACTCAATTTTGGCAAGATACATGCGTCGTTTGAGTGCACCAAGATATCTCAAACGTGCCACCACTTCTTGTCCTGTATAACAGCCCTTTTTAAAATTGATACCGCCAATAGCTTGGAAATTTACCATTTGGGGGACAAATTTTTCACTGGTGATGGGTATAATTTGGGGCAATCCTGCGAGAATATTTAATAATTCCCAAGTATCCGCACCTACCGCGTCGGTGTTTTTAAGGGCACATTGCCACAAATTTTGTGCTTGTTCTGTCAAAACGATATGACGAGAAGGATTTCCCGGTATATCAAGTACGGTATCTGTATCACCGATACAGTGTTTATTCCCGATCATACCAAAACGAGATAAGTGCTCACTCACATCTTCAAGTATAACCGCAGAACGTAATACATACATTTGTAACCGTTTCAATATTGCGGTGCAACTGGTTTGTGGTAGCAAGAGATGATAAGCGTCATTGCGTAAACATAAGTGCATATTAACCAGCATACGACCTTTGGCAGTACACCAAGAAGTGAGTTGACTGTGTTGTTCGGTTACTTGACGCACATCATTGGTCAATTGTCCTTGTAAAAATATTTGTGCATCCTTGCCACTGACTTTGATGACGCTGAAATGTGATAAATCGGTGATCATGCTTATGCTCCCATACGATATTGTAGGAAATCCGTCAGCGTGTCATATTGCATAAACGGATTATTGGCGACTTCTTCTGCGATAGTGGCGGTGAGCTGTTCAGCATAATGGTGTCCCGGATGTATCAATGTTTCTGGGGGTAAATGTCCCAATTTTTGTAACGAATAATACATCTGTTCTGGATTTCCGCCTCTTAAATCACACCGTCCACAGCCTGAGACAAATAACGTATCACCGGTAATGAGATGTCCTTCAAGCGAATAACAGACAGAACCCGGGGTATGTCCGGGAGTATGTAACATTTTAATGTGAGTCTGACCTAATTGAAGCATGTCATTGTCTTGATGTGTCACAAACGCTTCGGACTGTTTACCCCAAAAATCAAATTCGGCTTGTAATAAATGGACGGGGACGTCATATGTTTTTAAAAGATCATATACGCCATTCATATGATCATCATGCGTATGGGTGAGTAAGATTTCTGTGATGTGCAGATGATGAGCATTTACAAATGCAATAATGTCAGAGACTGCCCACGCAGGATCAACGATGGCTGCTTTGTTTGAACTAAGATCTTGAATAATATAAATAAAATTATCCATCGGTCCTAATTTCAGCGGATGAATCGTAAAAGAGGGGGTTTGTTGTGTCATGGTATTCACTTGCAAAATTAACGAGTAACGAGATGTTCTTCTAAAAGAGATTTGAGGGTAACACATTCAGTTTTTAACTGTTCTAACAGTTCCGTGGTATGATCAAATATCTCATGACGTCCTTTATCACATAAAAGATTACATAAAACCACGACACGTTTCCCGCCTAAAACAATACTGGCGCCTTTAAATTTATGAGCTGATAAATATAATGCTTCAGCATTTTGAGAATCGATGGCGTGTTCTAATGTTTTTAAATAAGTGGGTAATTCATTCAAAAATAAGCTGATAATGCGATTAACTTGCACATCGGGCAGTTTTTGTTGCATTTCATGTAATGCAGTCGCATCTAAGCTTTGTATTGAGGGCGTTAAAGGCTTAAGAATGTTGGATTCGGTTTTGGGTAAGAGTCTTTTTACGGCAGGATGTTCTAACCAATCTTTTAAAATTTCTTTTAAATCTTGAAGGACTATAGGTTTACTTAAATAACCATTCATACCGACCGCTTCACAATCGTGTTCTTCAGAATGTATCACATCTGCAGTAAACGCAATAATAGGGACTTGAGATTTACCTAGTTGTTTTTCACGTGCCCGTATTTGGAGCGCGGCTTCATAACCATCCACTTTAGGCATATTACAATCCATGATGATAAGATCGAAATCTTGGTGTTTTGTTGCCTGTATGGCTTCTAAACCATCCGCAGCAATTTCAACATCACACCCCAATTGTTGCAATTGTGCTTTAGTAACCAGCTGATTAATATGATTATCTTCAGCTAATAATATGTTCCAACGGGGTACTTTTTCTTGAGAATCTATTGTCATGTGTTGTTTAAAAAATCTTCTGGTTGTGCATGTAACATAATATCTTGCATCAAATGACTGTAGCGTTTTGTAATAATATCCCAATCATAACATTTTAACATGTCTTGTCTTCCCTGTTTTCCTAAGAGCGCACGCAATTTGGGCTGGCTTAATAAGTCATTAACTTTTTCAGCTAAAGCGTGGGATTGTTTTTGTTCAAAAATAAGGGCATTGTCATGATGGCTTAAAATATCTTGCATTGCGGGTAAATCACTGGAAGCCACTGCACATTCACATCCTAATGCTTCCACTAATACCAAACCAAAACCTTCCCGATCACCATTTTCTGCAATAATAGAAGGAAAAATGATGATTTCTGAAGATTGATATAATTCAGGCAATTTCGTATTTTCTACAGCACCTATAAAATTCACGTGTTGCGCTAAGTTTAAAGCGATGACTTGTTTTTTGAGTTTTAATTCATCTGTGCCCTTGCCCGCAATGGTTAATATGATATTGGGATGTGCCTTGATAATCAAGGGAAGTGCGGCTAATAAATAAAACAAGCCCTTTTTTTCCACTAAACGCCCCACAAATAACAAGCTATTTTCACGTCGTGCATTGACAGGGGGGATAAACTGATTAAGCACATCCACGCCCATGGGAATCACTTGTATTTTAGAGACTTCTGCACCGATTGACACCGCTGTTTTCTGCATAGCGTGACTGACCACCGTCAATGCAGTTGCCCGATGTAACACGATTTGTTTTAAGCGTTTAAACAGTTTTCCTCTTAATGCAAATAAATCGCCTCCATGAGAAGTACATAAGATAGGCGGTGGTTTTTTAAAAAAAACACACGCCAAAACGGCTATTACACCTTGGGGTATCAACCAATGGGCATGAATTAAATCAAATTGTTCTTGACGTAATAAACGAATCAGTGCCCAACATTCTGCGATCATAAATAAGGGTACTAATAAA
>DAOVZS010000284.1 GCA_030635005.1 Thiomargarita sp.
CATAATAATTTTCTAACATAGACAACAAAAGGCTTTTTACAAATCGACGAGGCCGTAAAAAGAGTAGATATTTTCCATACTCTTCAATCAATCTAATGTGTTCGGTGCGATCAACATAAAAATAATCTTCTGTCATCAGTTTATCAAAATCACAAATACCATAAGGGAATTTTAGCATGTCATCGCTCCTATTGTGTTATGAGAACTTTAAAATGTGTCATAATAAAAATTATTTTTGTGAGAGCACTTGAATGAATACCTTAAAAATTCTAATCGTTTTATCTATATTAAGCGTATGGCGTACTGGATTCTCAGCACCTGATAGCATGTTAATGATACCTGCTGGGATTTACACATTAGGCAATTCACAAGGACGTTATGATGAAAAACCCCAACTGTCCATCCTTTTAAGTGCCTTTTTAATTGATCGTGAACAAGTATCAAACCAACAATTCCAACATTTTATAGCCCTCACAGATTATACACCGCAAGGTCCTTGGAAAAGAGGAGTTGTAACGGGTAACGAACCTGTACGGTTTATCACTTGGTATGATGCACATGCTTATGCCCAGTGGGCTCAAAAACGCTTGCCCACTGAGGCTGAATGGGAAGCAGCGAATATCTCAGCACAGTTGCGAGATTGGGTATCAGATTGGTATGACAAATATCAATATAAAACACTGTCAACACAAGAGTATATTATAAATCCCAAAGGACCTGCGGATGGGACAACACCAGAATCTCATTTTCTGGATAATAATTTAAGTGCAGGCAATGAACGTTCCACACGGAAAGTCGTGCGGGGCGATGCTTCGAGACGATGGGCACATAATCCACATCATTGGTATAACGATATTGGGTTTCGGTGTGTGTCTCGCATAGAGGATGACAATCAATGAAAGCATTTGGCATGAAAAATGGCGTATTTTTTGTTATTGTATTCATAGGACTGCTTGTTTGGGGTTTTTTGACACGTTCACTTCCTATTGAGATGACAACACCCACAAAAAATGTACGCCTTCCTAATACTGCTGATGATTATACCCTAACACAAGGTTTAGTCAGTCGTGACGTTATTTTAATGGGCAGTCAATTTTCCTTTATTGTGGCAGCAGAAAAGAGATTAGCATTAAAAGCCATCAGAATTGCCACAGATCGGGTTAAATCCTTAGAATCCAAATTAAGCTCTTGGCATCCCAACAGTGATATCTTTAGAGTGAATGAACAGGCTGGCATAGCCCCTGTTATTGTGAGTGAAGAGACTTTTTGGCTGTTAAAACAAGCTCAAAAAATACATCATGATACTGAAGGTGCCTTTGATGTCACCATCGGTGCTGTTTGGGATTTATGGCCTTTTCGTCATCCAACACAAGCACTACCAAACGATGAACAGATTACAGCACATTTACATCTTGTGGATGCTGCTTTGATTGAAATGAAGAATAAAGAATTATCGGTGTATTTACCCCTCAAAGGCATGAAAATAAATTTAGGCGGTATAGGTAAAGGCTATGCTGCTCAAATAGCCATTGAAAGCATCGCAGAACTGGGTATTAAACAGGCTGCTGTCAGTGCTGGGGGAGATATTTATTTTTTGGGCAAAAAAAATACAGGTCCTTGGAATGTGGCTATTCAACATCCCCGTCAGCCGCAGCATTTTATTCAGCGTTTTGTCATTGGAGACAGTGCCATTGCCACATCAGGCGATTATGAGCGTTACCTTGTGCAAGACGGTAAACGTCTAAGCCATATCATTGATCCCCGCACAGGTTATCCTGCTAAAGACTGTCAAAGTGTCACTATTATTACTGCAGATCCTACTTTGGCAGATGCTTATGCCACCGCTGTGTGTGTTATGGGCACAAAAAAGGGATTAGCATGGGTAGAAAATAAAAAAGGGATTGAGGCTTTGATTATTGATGCAAAAGGTCGTTTACATCCCTCATCAGGATGGCAAAAGATAACGAATACGACATCTCATGCTCTAAAAGTAGTCCCTTCTATTAAGCCAAATATTCCTAAATCTCCCCATCGTACCACTCCAATAACACAACTTGGCGTACTTGA
>DAOVZS010000110.1 GCA_030635005.1 Thiomargarita sp.
AATTTTAGGAGATGTTCAGGCGAAAATAATTTGACAAGTGCATCATCTTCACGAATATCCACATAAGAGTTTTCGATGTCCGTTAGGGCAGCAATCGCAACTTGTGCAATTTCCTTATAAAAGAACGCTGTTTTTTTACCTGCTAATCGTCCTTCTTCAAAATCTTTAAATTGTGTGACTAATGTTGTATTTTGTGCAAAGGCTTTTTCAAAAACAAGTGCATCAAAAATAAACCAATCGGTGACATTAGTGGCGATTAAATATCTGAGTTCTAAATTTTTGCTCGTAATACGTTCACGGAGATAATACAGCACAAGCTCTTGTAAGGCTTTCACATTGATATTATCTTGTTTCAGCATTTCAGCATGATTTGTAGGACGTTTGACTTCTATAATCACTCCAACGGTGCTTTGAGCAGTTTTGCCGTTGTGTATCACTAGATCATTACGCCCTTTGGTATTGATAAAGTAATTAGGATCAAAATAGGTTTTTTTAAGAAAATCAGAAATGAGGTTTTTATTAAATTCTTCTGATTCTTGCGCATTGATTTGCTCACGTAAACGGATTAAGTGACTTTGAAAATGTGCATTATCCGTTTTACTGATTTTAAGCTTTAAAAAGGCTTTATTGATGGATTTCCTTGGTTTTAGTTTTGTTAGGTTCATGGCGTGCTATTAAACATATCCTGAGTAATGTTATTATACCAACTATACGCATACGCAACTTCACTTTTACGATATTCAACGGATGCATTTAAAGGAGATTGTCCTGTTGCATTCTTGTAGACTTGAATTTTTTCATTATTGACATGGTATATCGTAGTCACCGACATGGCAAATTCTTTGCCTGCAATGCTATAACATGTATTATTGTAAGAAGGTTTCGCCATTTCTTTTTCTTGTAAGGCTGAGATCACGGCTTCTGCACAGATTTTTGCTTGAGAATTTGCGGAATGGGCAGATTTTGGCATGGGGTGTGCCATGCAAGCATCGCCAATAACATGAATTTCCTTGTGTAAACGAGATTCAAAGGTTTTTGGATGAATCGGACACCATCCACTGTTATCAGTTAAACCACTTTCGATCGCAATTTTCCCTGCAGTTTGAGGGGGAATAATATTGAGTACTGCACCCGTATATTCATCTTCAAAATCTCCCATCGTCACTCTCTTTTTTTCTATATTCACCGCTTGCACCGTGCCAACATTATGCCATTCGATGATGCTTTTATCTGTACCATACCCATATAATTTTTGCCACGCCTCAAAAAATAAGGCTTGTTTGGAAAATGTGGCGTTAGCATCCAAAATTAAAACTTTAGATTTGGGTTTATGATGTTTAAAGTAATACGCTATCTGACTTGCCCGTTCATATGGGGCTGTAGGACATCGAAATGGTTTGGGAGGAACGGTAATAATGGCTGTTTCACCATTTTTCATCGCTTCTAATTGTTGGCGTAAAATGACGGTTTGTGTGCCCGCTTTCCAAGCATGTGGAATGATATTGGTATCATACGGTTTAAGGGATTTCCATTTAAAATCAATACCCGGTGATACAATCAAACGATCATACGCAATACTGTCACCATTTTGAAGACGAACTGTTTTAGCAATCGGATCAATGGCAATAGCGGTGTTATAAAGCATATTGATACCATATTCACGGCTCACATGCTCATAATTATATTTAATGGATTGCATTGTCCGCATCCCACTTAACACTTCATTACTCATAAAACACGTATAATAGTGTTTGTTTTGTTCAATCAGTGTGACATCAATACTGCTATTTGACTTGCGTATATATTTTGCTGCGATAACACCGCTAGCCCCTCCCCCGATAATCACAACTTTTTTCCGAGTCTCTTGCTTTATGACATAATAACCAAAGCTACCGACAATGGCAGCGAGACTTAAAAATTGTCTACGAGTGAGGTGTGACATATGACTTCCTTTTTTATTGATGACTGCCATAAAAATGAATCAGTTCTTCAAGACTGTCTTCACTATTATTTTGAATAAAATATTCCAATATATCGGCCATAACAGGTGAAGAAGCGCCTTGATATCGAAATTCTGATAGGCGAATTCTTAAATAAGGAATCCATTGTCCCGCAATCACATTAGACAGTGATTGTGTCCGCCCATTGATATTGTGACATCCTTTACAATATTGTTCATAAAGCACTTTGCCTTTTTGTGCTTTTTTTGCATCGAATTTTTGGGGATAACGTACAATTTTTTGTGTTGAAAAAAAGTCTGCCATGAGTTCAATCTCATTATTACTGTATGCTTGTGCAATGATGCCCATTACCGTGCTTGGACGTTTGCCACTTTTCATATCTTGCATTGCAGTGACAAAAAGAAAACGCCGCATCCCCGCAATCGTAGGTGTGGCAGGTCCAACACTAGAGCCATTAGTCCCATGACACACGACACAGCTATTCACTAACATAGACAGCTGGGCACTTATTTGTGCAGTGACTGCCCCATGCCACATCATACCCAGAAAAAAAAGAAGTTTAAAAATGTGACCCTGCATTTTGTTAGTCTTCCTTAATAAGATCTACCCCAGCTGGCACTTTAAAACGAAACAAGCGTGAGTTCAACTTCGGATTGCGTATAAGTTTACGAAAGGTGATCAGAGTCGTTTGTCCAAAATTGTCTTTCAACTCAAAATGTACTAATTTTTTGCCTTTTAATTTAAGGCGGATGGTCGCAAACTGTGCTTGTGTGTTTTTAGGGATTAATTCCAGACGTGTGAATCCTGAACGTGAAGACAATTCGTTAATCCGAAAATCTGTTTCAATAGGGGTTGTACGACTTAATAAAAAAGCAGGCGTTTGTCCTAATGCTTTATTAATAGGTTTTGAAGTGACTTGTTCTAAATCGATATCATAAACCCAAACTCTTTTGCTATCTGCAACGATCAGTTGATTGTATGGAATTTTATAAATCCAGCGAAATTTATTGGGACGTTGCATATACAATTCACCTTTCGATGTTTCTAAAGCCTCACCATTTTCTTCATACAGCGTTTGTTCAAATTGCGCATGCAAGCTGTGTAAATCTTTTAGAAAAGTATCCAATACTTCATGTGCATAAAGTATTTGGGGTAAACAGGCTAATAATACAAATAAGCGATATCGTGTCATGATTTTCAATCAGATTAGTTATATGTTAAGGTGATGTACATTATTAGTATAACTGATATGATGGAGAAATAGGAATAAGGAAGGCAAAGAGAAGTGAGAATTGGGGGGGGGAGAAGGAAGGTACTTGAAATTGATGTACTAGAAACCAAATGTGTATTTGATTTCTAGGAATCCACAGACTTCAACTGTGATACACATTACGCTGCGTGATGTTTAGTGGTATGAAATCCACCCATAGCCCAATGTAACACGGGATATATGATTAAACCAGCGAGTGCGATGATATTGACAGCAACAATAATGACTGGTGTGAAAATAACAGCAAAAATTGCAAATGGAATTAATAAAAAGCGTAATTCTGACATGATATATTCTCCTAAGAAATCCTAAAAAAAATTCTAATAAAATAAAAGTGTGCGACACAAATTAAATGTGACTCACGTGTCCTTTAACACCTTGATAAATCATATAAGCTGCAATACCTAAGACGGCGATGATATTGATGGCTATCACCATTGCGGGTACTAATAATATTTCTGACATGAGATATTCTCCATTTTACAATCAAAATGACATCACAATATTATTATATACTAATATATTAGTAATACCATGACAGGATTGTTCTTAATGCTTATATTCAGTTACTTGTCTCTATATAATGCAATGCTTGTGCCAACTTTTTGACTAGCCTATAATCTATTGTTTTTAAAGGGTAATTTATTTTTAATCGTTTTTTTTGGTAAATTAGTAACTCTTAAAATGAGAGAGACTTCTATCATTTTAGTAAAAAACTATCAAAATGATAGTGTCCTATTGATTAATTGCGCTTTCCATCGTCGTTTTTTACGATAAATAGTTGCAGGTCCTATTTTCAATAATTTTGCTGCTTTTTCTACACTGCCATTACAATATTCAATCGTTTTCAAAAGGACATCTTTTTCAATTTGCCATAATGGACGAATCGTATTGCCTGACATGATTTCAACTGAAAGAATAGAGGTGGATATTTTTTTTGTATGAGAGGTGACTTCATTAGAAGTGGGTTGATTTTTAGCCAGTTTGGCCAGTAACATATCAGCAGTCACCATCGTGCCTTCATTCAGTAAGACAACACTATGAATAGTATTGCGTAATTGTCGTACATTACCTGGCCATTTATAATGCAATAGTATTTTTTGAGCTTCTAAACTAAATTCTTTAAAATATTTATTGGGCTCTTCTTGGATAAATTGTTTTAGAAAAGATTCTGCAAGGAGTAACACATCTTCCCCCCGCTCACTTAATGGGGGTAATTCAAGCGTAATCACATCTAAGCGGTGATACAGATCTTCACGAAAACGTCCCGCTTTAATTTCAGCAATGGGATCACGATGTGTCCCACACAGGATACGGATATCAACTTTTTCAATACGGTGCGTGCCTACTTTATGAAAACTGCTGGTTTCTAAAAAGCGTAGTAATTTACGTTGTAAACTTAAATCCATATCGCCAATTTCATCTAAAAATAAGACGCCTTTATTGGCTAAAGACGCAGCCCCTTGCCGATCATGATTCGCGCCTGTAAAAGATCCTTTGACATGTCCGAATAATTCACTTTCCATTAAACCATGCGGAATAGCGGCACAATTCAATGCAATAAACGGTTTATCTTTCCGAGGACTTTCTTGATGCAGTGCGAGGGCACATAATTCTTTACCTGTCCCTGTTTCTCCTGTAATAAAGACAGGGGCATTACTTGTGGATACTTTACTAATTGTTTGATATACTTCTTGCATTGAGGGGGAAGCCCCAATAAATTGATGATATTTTTTTACTTTTTGATATTTTATGGGTGTATTAACCGGAATTGATTCATTTAAATATTGTCCATTAATAATTTTGCGTAACGTAGTCAGCAGGTGATTGGGTAAAAATGGTTTTTTTATAAAATCAAATGCCCCATAACGCATCACTTCAACCACCACTTCAAAAGAATCTTCAGCAGTAATCACAATGACAGCTGATCTTAATTGTTGTTGTTGCACATATTTAAGAATTTCTATGCCATTCATATCAGGTAGCCCTAAATCTAATAAAATAGCGACAGGAATAATATCCTGTAGATACTCTAAAGCGGCTTGTCCTGTATTAAGATGTATGAGAGTAATTTTTTCGGTGGTTAAATAGCTTTTATAATACTCTGCAATGACAATATCATCTTCAATAAGGAGTACTAGGGGAGGCGTCGGCGGTATTGGAAGGGCGGTACAACTAATATCATGTTCTATCATTTTTTTATACAGAGGCTGATGTCATGCTTGTTGAGGCGTAGTGCCTCATACAAGCCTGAAAATTTTATTATTATTTAACTGAAGCCAGCCATTGAGCCATAGTCTTCATTTCTGCCTCAGTGACTATACCCATAATGCCCTTCATGACCATAGTCATACCGTTGCTACGTGCACCGCTTTTAATATCCTGCATTTGTTGAACGAGATATTCTGCGTTTTGTCCACCCAGTTTAGGGTAAAGTGGCATAATGGGCTTATCTCCATTTTGACCATGACATGCTGTGCAGGTTTTAGTTTTGAATAGGGTTGCTCCATCCACGGCCATCACAATACTACTGATAGATAAACTGGCTGCTGCAACCAAACTAATTGCAATTGTTTTCAAAGTGGAATGCATTTAATATATTTCCTTTTGTATATTATCAACAAAAATCTAAAGTATGACAATAATAACATATTTAATATTGTTATGATTAACTTTTTTTATGACTTTCTGGAAATTCGCTAAAAACGTCCCGTATTCGTTGCGATTTCATCATAAAAATCATTAATAATATATCAATATAAATAAACATCAGGCTTACTTCATTTAAATGTTTCAGGCCAAGCATGACAAATAGCACAAGAATAAGACATTCCAATATCAAACTGCTTAAAAGTAATTCTCTCCCTTTGTGCCATATCCATCGTATTAAAGCAGAACGGGTTTGAGGGGCACGTTTTAGTAGACTGAGCAACACAAAAGCAGCGGGTAGGTTGGAGCATAATAATAAGACATGGAAATGTTCATGTGCAAAACTGACTAAAAAAGGAATTGATGAGATGAGCGGAAAAACAAAAATGAGTACTTGTTTAAGGAGGTAAAGATTAATAAGTATTAAAAAAAGGGGGATTTTTAACACGTTATCTTCATTGTAGGCGTCAAAACGATACATAATATTAATATACAATCTTGTCTGAATCAGAATTTACAGAATTATAGAATTTTCAGGATTAAAGGCACAGGCACAATCACAGGCACAATCACACCAAAACCTGCCAGGTCGCAAGCACAAACACAGTCACAAACAAAACCTGGCAAGTCGCAAGCACAAGAATAACAAGAGTTCTAAAAACGTGATAAGACAAAATTCTTAAAGCCTCCGGGTGCATGTAACACAGGTATTTGATGGCCATCCGTTAATCTATCCATTTCATCCGATAAATAAGTATCTAATTCTTTGATTTTTATCAGTTTATCTTTATTATAGTCCGCTTTTCCTTTTAGGGCTTCTAGTAAGGCATAGGTAAACACACCGTGTTGTAATTCAGTGAGTTCTTGGGCAAATCCGTCGCTGTCTGTCGCGCTGATGACAACAATTCGCGCATCATTGGCTTCTTTTGCGAGGCGGGCATTAAAGGCATTGCCTGCATGACAGGTATCTACAAATAAGAGGCGTTGTCCTTGACTATATTGCATGGCATCTTGTAAGACACGCCATTTAATCACGCTTGATTTACGCCAAA
>DAOVZS010000039.1 GCA_030635005.1 Thiomargarita sp.
CTACAAAAGCACAAGAGATATTAACTAAAATACAAAATGGTGATTCTTTTGAAACCTTAGCACAAGAATTTTCCGATGATATTGGTAGCAAAAAACTAGGCGGCGATTTAGGTTGGTTTGGACCTGGACAAATGGTGAAACCATTTGAAGCAGCGGTGCAGATACTTAAAGTAGGGGAAATCAGTGAATTAGTTCAAAGTCAATTTGGATTTCATATTATCAAATTGGAAGCTATCAAGCCAGAAGTAATACGTCCCTTTGAAGAAGTGCGTGCTGAGTTAGAAAAAGATATGCAAACAGAAGTCGTCGAATCTGAATTCTATGGACAAGTTGAACAATTTGCCACACTTGCTTATGAACATTCTGACACATTGGAAGTATTAACTGAAACACTCAATTTAAAAAGCAAAAGTACAGAATTATTTAGTCGATTAGGAAGCCAAGAAAAAGGGTCTATTTTATCACATCAAAAAGTGATTAAGACTGCGTTCAGTCATGAAATTTTAATGGAAGGTTATAACAGTGAACCCATTAAAATCGGAGAACAACATCTTGTTGTGTTACGTTTAAAAGATCATGAATCTGCACAATTAAAACCATTAGATCAGGTCAAAGATAATATTATCGCTACATTAACACAAGAAAAAACAAAAGCGGACGCTGAAATTTTTGGTCAACGATTGATGGATGAAATCAAAGAGAGTGGTGATCCTAATATTGTGATTCAAGCTTATGATGACTTATATTGGTCAACAGCACAGTGGGTGACCCGAACAGATACGCAGCATAATCCTACTATCGTTAGTGATGCATTTAAAATGGGAACCCCCAGCACAAATAAAGCATTGTATCAAACAATAAGCTTAAATAATGGTGATTATGCCTTAATAGCAGTTTTAGAAGTTAAAAATGGCACACTTCCCGACAAAGAAAAATCTAATACCAATAAGACTGCATTACAACAAGCCTTAGGGGAAAGCGAATTGACTCAATTTATATTAGGTTTAAAATCTATGGCTGAGATTCAAGATTATTATACTAAAGTATCTGAGGAATAAATTTCTCCATCTTCCCTACTATCCTGTGGTGGGAAGATCCTTTCTGAAAATCTAATCTTCTGATACATCATCAAGATTTTTTTTGTAGACTATTAGCTTATATTAATGTATCCTAATACACTCTCCTAACAGACATTATCATTTGCGGAGGAAAAGCATGACAGATGTCGTTGCAACCAACCAAACTATTTTAGTTGTGGGTGGTGGAATTAGCGGGATGACCGCTGCGTTAGAAGCCGCTGAATGTGGCAAAGACGTGATATTGATTGAGAAAAAACCGTCTCTTGGCGGACGCGTTGCTCAGTTATATAAGTATTTTCCAAAAATGTGCCACCCAACTTGTGGTATGGAAATCAATTTACGTCGTATTAAAGCGAATCAAAAAATACGTATATTGACAATGGCGGAAGTGACAGAGATCACAGGAGATAGCGGTAATTATTCTGTTAATCTCACAATATCACCACGTTATGTGACAGAAAATTGTACCAGCTGTGCTGCTTGTGGCGATGCTGTTGAAACAGAATTCGATGATGAACATAATTATGGCTTGAAAAAGCGTAAAGGTGCTTATTTACCATTTTTAATGGCTTATCCACAACAATATGTCATAGATCCTCGTCTTATTGGAACAGCAGATGCTGATAAAGCAAAATCTGTTTGTAAATATGATGCGATTAATTTAGAGATGCAGGAAGAAACCTTAACATTGAATGTGGGTGCTATTATTTGGGCGACTGGATGGAAACCCTTTGATGCTAATAAAATTCAAGCGTACGGTTATGATCGTATACCTAATGTTATTACCAGTGTTGAGCTAGAACGTATGATGGATCCTACTGGACCTACAGGGGGCAAAATATTACGTCCTTCTGATGGAAAAGAGGCAAAAGATATCGCCTTTATTCAATGTGCAGGATCACGTGATCGTAATTATCTCAAACATTGTTCACGTATTTGTTGCACCGCTACCTTAAAACACACCACTTATGTGCGTGAGCAATACGGTGATGAGGGTAAATCTACTATTTATTATATTGATATTCGAGCCATTGATCGTTTTGAAGATTTGTATCATAAAACAAAAGCAGATAAAACGGTATCATTCTTAAAATCTAAAGTTGCTAATATTACACAAGATAAAACCACTGCTAATCCTATATTACATGGGGTAAATACAGAAGGTTATCAGCGTTACACTAATGCACATGAGTTGGTGGTGTTAGCTATTGGTATGGAACCCAGTGTTGATTTTAAACAATTAGGGGTTAATCTCAGTATCAATGAACATGGTTTTATTGAAAATGATCCCAGCAATGGTGGCATGTTTGGTGCGGGTGTTGCGACAGATGCGCTAGATGTTAATCGTGCTGTACAAAGTGCAACCGCCAGTGCATTGCGTGCGATTCAAGTCGTTAATCAAGTCGCCACCGCGGAGGGTTAAACAAAATGGCAGATAAGAAGAAATTAGGGGCTTATATTTGCAAAGGATGTGGCATTTCAGAGCGTCTGGATATTGATGAACTTGCCAAAATTGCTAAAAGTGATGGTAAAGTTGCTATCGCCAAACAGCATGATTTTCTCTGTAATAGTGATGGCGTCAAAATGATTCAAGCCGATATTGATGCGGGTGAAGTGAGTCATATAGTAATTGCTGCCTGTTCTAGACGTGCTAAAACAGATGCTTTTCGTTTTGATAATGTAGCGATTGCCCGTACTAATTTGCGCGAAGGCGTTATTTGGGTACGCCCTGATACTGAGGATGCTAAAGAAACCACTCAGGAAATGGCAGAAGACTATATCCGTATGGGATGTGCTGAAGTCAAATTTATGACTTTGCCAAGTGCCAGCGGTGAACAAGGACGTGTTGATCATGTTTTGGTAGTTGGAGGTGGATTTACAGGTTTAACAGCAGCTCTTGAAATTGCTAAAGCAGGTTATTTAGCCACAATTGTAGAAAAAACAGGGGCGTTAGGGGGCACAGCTGCACAATTATATAAACGTACGCCAGTGCGTTCTCCTTTTGCTGATCCACAAGATAATGGCATTGCAGATTTAATCCAACAAATTGAATCCAACGATAAAATCACCGTGCATTTGAATGCGACTGTGAGCAAAACAGAAGGCGCACCAGGGCGTTTTAATGCTGATATTAGTCCTGACATAGGTACAAAGACATTTGGTTCAATCATTCAAGCCAGTGGATTTACACCTTACGATGCAACTCAATTACCAGAGTTTTCTTATGGCAAAACGCCTGATGTGGTAGATCAATTGGGTTTAGAAGCGTTAGCAAAAGAAGCGAATGGGGGGGCTATCAAACGGCCTTCAGATGGGAAAGAGGTTAAAAACGTCGTTTTTGTCCAATGTGCAGGACAACGCAGTGAAAAAGAAGGGCATTTATCCTACTGTTCGGGGCATTGTTGCATGACAAGCGTCAAACAAGCGATGTATTTTAAAGACGCAAACCCTACTGTAGATGCGATGGTCATTTATACAGAATTGCGTATGCCTGGAGCCGCTGGTGAGGATTTTTATCGTAATGGTCAAGATAAAGGCGTGACTTTTACAAAAGGTATTGTGAGCGAAGTGGTGTCAGAAGCGGGTAAAGTCTCTGTAAAATTCAAAGATTTAATTCTGAATGAAGAAGTTGATCTGGAAAGTGATTTAGTCGTTTTAGCAACGGGTATGGTGGCTAATTCTGGTATTGACAGTGAAATTCTGCTTACCGAAGAAGACGAAAAAACCGAAGAAAAAGCAGAAGAAAAAACAGAAGAAAAAA
Source organism: Thiomargarita sp. (assembly GCA_030635005.1). Taxonomy (GTDB): domain Bacteria; phylum Pseudomonadota; class Gammaproteobacteria; order Beggiatoales; family Beggiatoaceae; genus DAOVZS01. The sequence continues at coordinate 3,841 of DAOVZS010000039.1, forward strand.
CAATCATTCCAATTGTGCCCGCAGAATCTATTCTCAACTTAGAATATCGACAAGGCCCCGATTTACCCCAATTGGTTAATGGCTTTACAGATTCACATTTTATCTGTTTCCCTTATGAAACACGTCGCACGGGTATTTATGCAGCAGGACCTGTACGTCGTCCTATGGATATGGCACAAGCCACAGAAGATGCCACCGGCGCTGCTTTAAAAGCGATTCAAGCTTTGGAAAATGCGGGGATAGGACGTGCTGCACATCCACGTTCTGGTGATTTGAGTTTTCCAATATTTCGAAAAGAGGGTTGTACACAATGTAAACGGTGTACTGTTGAATGTCCTTTTGGGGCTATTAATGAAGATGAAAAAGGATATCCCCAATTTAATGAGGCACGTTGTCGACGTTGTGGTACGTGTATGGGTGCTTGTCCTGTTCGTGTTATTTCGTTTGAAAATTACTCCGTGGAAACTGTTGGGCAAGCCATTAAATCGGTCGATATGCCCGATGAGTTTGATGAAAAACCACGCCTCCTTGTCTTAGCGTGTGAAAATGATGCTTATCCTGCTTTAGATATGGCTGGCATGACGCGACGGGAATATAGTGCTTTTGTACGTATTATACCTGTACGTTGCTTAGGTTCTGTAAATACAATTTGGATCAGTGATGCTTTGAATAGTGGTTATGATGGTATTATTCTGATGGGCTGCCAAAAAGGTGATGATTATCAATGTCATTTTGTCAAAGGTTCAGAAATGGCACACTATCGCATGAGTAAAATCGGTGATACATTACAACAATTGCAGCTAGAAACTGAGCGGGTGCAAACTTACGAAATTGCCATTACCGATATGGAACGTGTTCCCAAAATAATCAATGATATGGCAGCAACCATTGAAAAAATTGGCATGAATCCCTTTAAATTCTAATTTTTTTTCGTTCCTACCCTTTTATTTGTGGGAACGAGAGAGGTATCAGCAGTGAGTGAACAATACCGCAACAATTTTCTGCGCGAAGTGGAAGCCAACGTAGAAGAAGGTGAGTGGGTTAAAAGATGTATGCAATGTGGGGTATGTAGTGGATCATGTCCCTTGGGTCCCCATTGGGAACATCCCCCCCAAGAACTTTTTATGATGATTCGTGCGGGTAAGCGTGATGAAGTCCTTAAATCCTCTTCTATGTGGATGTGTACTTCTTGTTATAACTGTATTGCACGTTGCCCCCGTGAGTTACCCATTACCCATATTATGCATGGTTTAGCACATTATGCGGAACGACTTGGGCTTGCACCAAAAAATCAGCAAACTAACAAATTTGCTCAGAGATTTTGGAACAATTTATCCAAAACAGGACGCGTTAATGAACTCAAATTGACTTTGAGTTTTTACTTCATGAATGGCTTTATGGCAGGAGTAAAAATGTCCCTAAACATGCAAAAAGTGGGATTAGGGATGCTTCTATCTAAGCGTTTGAATCCTTTTGAAATTCTAGGCGGACATGGCTGTAAAGACAGCAAAGGGTTGCAGGCTATTTTGAAAAAAGCCCGTGAAATTGAAGACGCAAAAATTGCAAAATTCCAAGGCTAAAATATTATGGCGAAGCATAACTACTCCTTTTACCCAGGTTGCTCTTCACAAAAGGGGGCTTCCTCTTCTAACCAATTACGCTCAACACAAACCATTTGTGAAGAGTTAGATATTCAACTTAATGATATTCCAGATTGGAATTGCTGTTCTGCTTCTATTGGTTATGCGGGAGGCGGTGAATTACCACGTCTAGCCTTATCTGCACGTAACATTGCCTTATCTGAACAAGCCCATCCAGATCAAGATATTGTGGCAACTTGTGCTGCATGTTGGTTAGCCACTCGTGAAGCAAATGATCGTTTAAATGAAAATAGTGGTTTATTGGCAAACACCAATGAAGCTTTAAAAGCAGGCGGTTTAACTTTTAAAGGTAATAAAAAAATTCGTCATTTTGTTGAAATATTGATTGAGGATATTGGTTATGAAGGATTAAAAAAACCTGTTACAAAGCCATTAGAAGGCATCAAGATTGCTGGATATGTAGGTTGTCAAACTAATCGCCCATTTGGTATTGATGGTGAATCTTTTGAAAATCCTCTCTATTTAGATAAATTGATAGAAACATTGGGCGCTGAACCTGTTGAAAACTACGAGAAGAAAGTATCTTGTTGTGGGGGTGCACTCATGTTTTCAGAACCTGAAAAAAGCCAAGCTTTGGTAAAAGATATCATTGAATCGGCTTATGATGGCGGTGCTGATATGATTGTCACTCCTTGTCCAGTCTGTCAATTGAATGTTGAAGTATATCAAGAACAAATCAACAAAAAATATGGGACTAAATTTAATATTCCATCAGTATATTATAGTACTTTAATGAGCGTCGCTTATGGTAGAAGTGCTCAAGATGCTGCTTTAAATGGACAAGTTATCAGAGCGATCAAGTTAGAAGAAATCGCTGCGAAATCGTAACGCAAACATTTGAACATAACCCTACCTTCCCCAGAAAATGGGGGGGGGATACTGCTATGAACCGACTCACTATTGTATGTGTTGATGATGAACAATTTATACTGAATACCTTAAAAATTGAAATAAAACAAACCTTTCAAGAAAAGTATTTGATTGAAACAGCAGAAAGTGGTGAAGAAGCTTTAGAGTTAATTCAAGAATTGTTAGATGATGATTATGAAGTGCCCCTAGTCATTTCTGATTATATGATGCCCCATATTAAAGGGGATGAACTTTTAAGACAAATTCATATCGTTTCCCCAACAACACGCAATGTGATGTTGACAGGGCAAGCGGATATGAAAGCGGTTGCCAATGCTGTCCAATATGCAAAATTATATCGTTATCTCCCCAAGCCTTGGAGTGCAGAAGATTTATCTCTAACCATTACAGAGGCAATTAAAAGCTATCTAAATGAACAAGAATTACGTTCTAAAACAAAAGAATTGGAAAGAAAAGTGAAAACTTTCCATAAATTTGTACCTGTTCAATTTTTAAAACTTTTAGGGCTGAAAGAATTTGAAGAGATAGAATTAGGAGCGTGTGTTCATAAAGAGATGACGATTATGTTTGCTGATATTCGAGACTTTACTTCCTTATCAGAAAAACTTTCTCCGCAAGAAAATTTCCAATTCCTTAATACCTATTTAAGCGAAATGGAACCAATCATTAATAAATATCACGGTTTTATTGATAAATATATTGGTGATGCGATTATGGCTTTATTTCCAGTTCAAGCAGATGATGCAGTTCAAGCCGCTGTGAGTATGTTAAAACAACTTGTAGAATATAATCACGTACGGAAAATGAATGGAAATCGTGCGATTAAAATTGGTATTGGACTTCATACAGGCCCTGTGATGCTTGGTACTGTCGGGGGAGAAAATCGTATGGATAGCACCGTGGTTTCGGATGCCGTTAATTTAGCATCACGAATTGAAGGATTAACTAAATTTTATAAAACGCCTTTATTAATCACTGCAGATACGAAATCACAATTAATTGATACCTATAAAATTCGTACGATTGATTGTGTCACTGTCAAAGGGAAAATAAAGAGGATTCAGATTTTCGAAGTGTTTGACGCAGATGCACCGAGTGATATGGCATTAAAATCAGAGACATCCCTTGATTTTGAAAAAGGAATACAGAATTTTCACAACGAAGAGTTTGAACAAGCACAGGAATCGTTTGAAAAAGTTTTAAATATCAATAAAAATGATAAAACAGCGGCAATTTATTTCGAACATTGTCAAAATATTTTTGATATGATCATGCCCGAATATCCCACCATTCTTATTGTTGATGATTCATTGATCAACCTACATTTATTAGCTAATGTGTTAAGGGATTATAATTTTCAGGTGTTATTTGCTGAAAATGGTCATATTGCCATAGAACATGCTAAAAATAAACAACCCCATTTAATTTTATTAGATGTAGTGATGCCTGGTATTGATGGTTTTGAAACGTGTAGACAACTTAAAAAAGATGTGTGTACTCAAGATATTCCTATTATTTTTATGACTGCTTTAACAGATATTGCAAATAAAATGATAGGATTTAAAGCAGGGGCTGTAGATTATATTACCAAACCTTTTGAGGATAAAGAAGTTATATTACGTATTCAAACCCATTTAAAATTGACTCATTTACAAAAAGTGTGTCAATTTACAAATTCTATAAAAACAAATAATGTCACACTTCAAGCCAAAATAGATCAATTAGTAAGGGCATAAGTGTTTTAAACCTCCCCAAAGAGGAGGATTCTAAACAAAATTACATTTTTAATTGTACAGTGTATCCAGGTTCGTTACTTGGATGATCACTTTTTGTAAAGACAGCACGATCTGTTTTTAACACAATGACATCAAAAAACGGTTTAAAACGTTCTTCAGACACTCCAAATGCTTCTAAAAATTGAGCAAACATAGCTTGTTCTTCTGGAGCTGCTGTACCATCTGATAAGGACGAATCAAGCAGATTTGTCAAAATACACATTTTTTGTGCGTCAGTCAATATTGGCGTGGCTTCCGATAAAAATGTTTCTACAGCTGTTTTTTGTTGATACTTGACAGCACGTTCCAAAAGTTTCCTATTATTTGCCCCTACTCCAATGCCTCCCTCAGTCTCTTCGCCACCTAAAACGGCTAAAAGCTGTCCAACCTCTTCATTTTCGATGACACCGTCTGCTGATATCATGTAAATAAGCGACGTTGCAAAAGCAAACTGAGGATTCATTTCCTCATTATCGCCTTTAAACATATCAAATAATCCCATGTATAAACCTCTAAATAACTGTAATGATGACTTGTCATTATTACAAATTTAAACATACATGTCAATGGCTACATTTCCCAGTTTTAATCACATCCAGTCGCATTGGCGTGACTTGTTGATGTTTTACCATCATAAATTCTAAAATGGGTGTATAGCTTAAAACGTGTTTTACATATTTACGAGTTTGAGAAAAGGGTATTAATTCTATCCAAATATCTTGTTCGTGACAGCCATATTTTTTTAACCAACGTTTGACACGTGTAGGCCCTGCGTTATAGGCAGCTGTTGCTAAAATATGGTTATTGTTAAATCGCTTGAGCAATTTTTTAAGATAGGCAGTACCAAGATTAACATTGATATTAGGAATAATGAGATTGAGTTTTCTTAAAGATATTTTTTGTTTTCTGGCCAATTGCTTAGCTGTTGCTGGCATCAGTTGCATTAAACCTAAAGCACCTGTCGAAGAACGGATATCTGATTGATAGCCACTTTCTTGACGCATAATGGCGTACACATAAGCAGCATCTAGTTGTTTCTCATGAGCGTGTGTATGTACAATATCATAAAATGGGGCAGGAAATCGTATTTCAAGTTCATCCCAATATTTTGCTGCTGCAAGGCTAATGATAGCCCGATCATGCCATCCCCATTTGTGTGCTAGGCTAGCAGCTATTTTTAACTCTTCTGTATTTAATTTTGGCAAAACAAATTGCCATTCCAGTCTAGCAAGTGCTGCTTGTCCAATAAAATAAAGTTCTCTTGCCCGTACAAGCCCCGCATATTTTTGGAGCAATGTTTTTTGTGTTGTTTTATTGAATTCTAGTGGAGACGACGGGAACTGATAAGGAATACCGAGCCGATCAGCTGATAAAAACCCATAGTAGTCTCTATTTTTTGATACCTTTTGAAACAGTTTCTCAGCCTTTTTAGGCTCTTGCATTTGCTCCAAAGCACGTGCATGCCAATATTGCCATTGTATCGTGTCTTGAGAATAGGTCAATTTTTTTACTTTTTCCCAATTTTTTTGTGAGAGAGCCACTTGTAATTTCGCTTGTTTGACTTGATTATCAACCAGATTTTCAGATACTGCATCTAACCATTGTGCAGCTTGGGGATGATTTTGCGTAACACTTCTTAGTGCAATGTCATACCATAATTCAGCATTTTCTTGTGAGCTAAATTGTATTTTATACTTTTTCCAGTATTTATAGGCTTTTTTAACATTCTTACGTGCTAAACGTTTAATACCATCTCGCAGTATAAAAGCAGGTGTTTTAGACTTTTTGAGTATTTTGGCGGGGTTCTGGTGCATCAAATACCACAAAGTCACTGTCTCTCTATCGCTATCTGATAAACCATTTGCAATAAAGCGTGCTATTTTGATATTACCTTTTCCCATAGCAAGACGAATGCGTTGCCAACGCATTTCTGTAGTAATCAGCTGATGAGCATACAAATATTTAAATATTGGATTACATTCTTTAGCTTGTGATTTTCCAACTAACCATAAATCTATAGCTTGTTTTGTGAAGCCATCCAAGTTATTTTGTGTTTTCAGAAGGGCTTTGAGAAAATAGCATTGTAAAATTGTATTTTTCTGGGGGGTGTAAGCACTGATAAATGTTTGCCAGTCCTTTTTTTTCGCAAGATGCCTTAGCCAACTTTGACGTAATGGATTTGCAATAGGGCTATCTTTGTATTCTGTCAAAAACTGTTGGATGGCGATGGTTTCTGTGAGATGTAATTTTAGATAGAAATAACGCAAATAATGAGCAATGGGATAACTTGATACAGCTATTGATAATGATTTTCCGTTTACTATGTCTTTATGAGCATCTTTAAATTGCCAGCGTTGTTGTAGCAAAGTATTTGCTTGCGTGGTAAAGCTGATAATAAGCAGTAATAGTATTTTTTTTATCATAATATACTCTGTGTCATCAGTTGTTTTTTCTTTTATGATGTTCTTGTATAGCGGTGAAAATACCCCTAAAAATATTGACTTCTGGTTTAAGGAGTTGTATCCGATTAAAAAATCTGTATAAATGTCGTTTTAATTGTCTTGGATTGTTAGGATCTAAAAATCCAATATGAATCAATGTATCCTCAAGATGTTGATAAAACTGAGCCATCGATTCAGCAGAAGCGTATGCTCTTCCCATTTTTAAATCATCATCATGATTTTCAACACCGCATCGCATTTCATAAGCGACAATTTGAACAGCAGATGCCAAATTTAGAGAACTAAATGTAGGATTACTGGATATTTGTATGAGAAAATGACATAAATCTAATTCTTTGTTGGTTAAACCGGATTGCTCTCGCCCAAAAACGATCGCTACTTTTCCAGCAGAGCTTAACGCCTTTGCAACAGATTGTTTCGGTGTTAATGTGGGCCATGAAATACTACGACGTCTCGCACTGGTTCCCATAATAAGATGACAATCTTGTAAACTCTCTTCAAAAGTGTCATACACAGTTGCTTTTGCTAAAATATCATCAGCACCAGCAGCACGTGCTGTGGCTTCAGCATTAGGAAAATGTTTTGGCTGTACTAAACGCAAATGTGATAATCCCATCGTTTTCATAGCACGTGCTGTTGCACCGATATTACCAGGATGTGTCACACCTACTAATATAACATGGATACGATCTAGTATGTCATTATGTTTCATTTGTAAAATTTGTTTATTTTAGCATATTTTAATATTTTGAGATGTCTTGCATGCTTATAATTTTGTATGATAATATATCTATCTCTTCTATTAAGAGCGCATCATCAGTATGAAAAAATTACCTTTAGGAATTCAAACATTTGCAAAAATTATCAAAAAAAGACATGTATATGTAGATAAAACACGTCATATTGCTAAATTAATTCAATCTGGTGAATATATTTTTCTCTCACGCCCTCGTCGATTTGGTAAATCTTTATTAGTATCTACTTTATTTGAAATTTTTTCTGGAAATAAAGATCTCTTTAAAGGATTGTACATTTATGATAAAATAGAATGGCAAAAACATCCCATTATTCATATTGATTTTTCTGTCATAGATTCTGAATTACAAGAAGGATTGCTTGATTTATTAGATGATCTCAATACTGAGTATCAGTTAGGTATTTCTAAACGTGGTTTTAAAGCGTATTTCAAGAAAATTATACAAGCATTATCAGAAAAAAAAGGTAACGTGGTTGTATTGATTGATGAATATGATAAATCCATTGTAGATCATAGTAACAATATTGAAAAGACAATGAAAAATCGTGAAATTTTACGAGACTTTTTTGAAGTTTTAAAATATTCTGATGCTTTTTTGCATTTTGTATTTTTAACGGGTGTCTCAAAATTTTCTCATCTCTCTATTTTTTCAGACTTGAATAATTTACGAGATATTACACTTTCTAAACAATTTTCTACCATCTTAGGATACACACAGCTAGAATTGGAACAATATTTTGAACCCCATATTCAAGCATTATCTATTGAGCTTGGACTCGAAAAAACCGCATTATTAAATAAAATCAAAATTTGGTATAATGGTTATTCTTGGAATGCTAAAGACAAGATGTATAATCCATTTTCAATTATCAATTTATTAGCAGAACAGCGTTTTAGCAATTATTGGTTTTCGAGTGGTACACCTACTTTTCTGATCAAAATGATTCAAAAAATGGAACTTGATGTTTGTGATTTTGAAAATAAAACAGTTTCGGAAATTGTCTTTGACAGTTATAATATTGAAAAGATTAATATTTTTGCTCTATTATTTCAAACGGGTTATTTAACGATTACTCACGTTGATAAAAAATCACGTACACCACAATACATTTTAAACTATCCAAATTTCGAAGTAAAAGAAGCCTTTATGACATGCCTTTTTGAAGGTTTTACAGACAATGGATTAGAAGATATTCAACCCAAAGCAGAAGAAATACGCAACTATTTACAACATGGAAATTTAGAAGGTTTTATCACTATTATTAAAGCTTTATTTGCTAATATACCTTATATCTTACCTATCAAACAAGAAACCTATTATCATTCATTGTTTTATATGATATTAATTTTAATGGGAGGAGAAATTGATTTAGAAGTTTTGACAGATAAAGAAAGAGTGGATAGTGTATTGGCTTTAGATGATATTTATTATTTAATTGAATTTAAATATGGAAAATCAGGGAGTGATATAAATGATTTAACAAGTCAAGCACTCACTCAAATAAAAAACAAATATTATAGCAAACGTTTTTTAACTGAAAAACGTCCCTGCGTGTATCTTGGTGTAGGCGTTACGAGGAAGGAAATTAGCTATAAACTTTCTCATACTTATGTCTATCCTCTTTTGATAAAAGAATAAGTCACCATCAATATGAAAAAAGATATGACAGATCCTATTATTACACGTCGAGATTTTTTAATCGCTTGTAGCATAGGTGGTACCGCTACTTTTGTGATGTATCATATCATCAAACCTTCTAGACTCTTATTCGGTGAAGAATCAAATACTGCTGAACATATTCAATGGAATCCTTCTGAATACATAGAGAATTGGGAAAAAACACTCTTAACACTATTTCAATTACAATACAAAGGGGATAGAGCAGAATTAATTTTTGTGGATCAGCATGGCAAACTCATCACAGTGATTAGCACAACTGATAAGATCAAAAATAAAAAAGGGCATGCGATAGCTGCTTGGAGTCCTAACAAAAAACAATTTGATCAAGAATGGTTAAATGCGTGGCGATATAAGATTCATACTCAATATCCAAGTCTTGAATTTGATTTGACTTTTAATCAAGAGCTGCCTAAGCAGATGAATTCGAGAAGAACGGTTGAAACAACCCGTTATCAAAGTAATATTGAACATGTATTAGACTATGGTAGTAGAATTGTGCCAGGTACAAATCTCTCTCATATCGCTTATGCGAAACAAATTTTTTCTCAACCCACTTTAACCACGACATCGCTGACTCCTTTGCCAGCAGGCATCAGAAAACGTTTAAGTGAGATTAGTTATGGGATTGCTGGCATTGAATCTGGTTTTAATAATTCTCAAATAAGTCCTGTTAAAGCACAAAGTGTTTGGCAAATTTTGCCTATCACCTTTCATCACTTGTGTCAGAAGCTTAATCTTGAAGCGGATTATGAAAACTTCATCACAACCACCACCGCTGCTAATCGTCATTGTGAAGAAATTTATCAATACTTGATTCATTCATGTTCTGATGAGTTTGATTTGATACGGACACGCTTTCATTTTTCTAAACAAGATTTTGAGAATCAATTTATTTTTCCATGTTTAATCAGTGCTTATCATACTGGACAAGGCCGTTTAAAAAAAGTGATTCATTGGTTTGCTAACCAGCATGATAAAAAGAAACTAAATCAAAAAATAGGGACTTATCCCAATGGTTATGGATATGATTTATTTGGACAGATGACACGCTTATGTTATCAAGAGAAAACTGTCTCTGGATATGGGCGACAATCTTGGGAGTATTTTTTACGGGCTAATGCTATGGCGACACTGATTCGTCAAAAATATTTTAATGATCCCAAAAATTTTTCTAATAGCATATATCAACCACCACAATCTTTCAGTCCAACTTTTTTGACACAAACGATTGATTTTTTACCTTCTCTTGCTACTGGAATTCTCATGTTTAAATCATATAATCTTGATTATAAGAAAATACAAAAGAATGCAAAATCTTTTGCAAAAAAAGCACTTATTGTTTTTTCTTGCTTATTTACTTTGATCGTAGGCATTTCAATGATTGTTAAATATTATCAATCTACGCCTTTTTCATGGGATTCTAATTATGCAGGTGCAACGTTTACATATAATAAGAAACTTGCACATGAATTATCAAGACAGCCTAATCTTTTTACAAAAACTCCAAATAAGCAGTATTATGCTGTTAAGATGCCACGTCGTATTCATAACAAATTAGTGAATCCCTGGCTAGAAAAGCATAATCTTTTAACAGAATTTTATCCCACTAGAATGGCTATTAGACAAGCTGCAGAAAAACGGGAACTGATTCCGTTGAGTTATGAGGGAAACCAATTTTACCGTTGTAGAACACTTGGATTAAGGTTACTCAAACAAGATAAGAAGATCAAAGCACTTGGCAGTCAAAATCATCCAGATTATATCTATCTTAAGCCCAGTACAGAACAAATGATTATTAAGATTAATCAATTAATGAATATAGAATTACATGAAAAATTTGGTTTACATAACGACTATGGTATACGTTTGATCATCAATTCAGCCATTCGTGATACTGTCTATAATATGAATATTCCAGGTAGTGTTGCGACATCGACACACCAATTAGGTTTAGCCATTGATTTTTCTGTCAATAGTTTTGATATTATTAA
>DAOVZS010000007.1 GCA_030635005.1 Thiomargarita sp.
GTCATTTTAATGGATGAAGTGGATGCGTTAATTGGAGATGGATTGTTGTCAGTATTACGCCAATTACGTTCGGGTTATAGTCAACGTCCCGAAAATTTTCCACAGGCCTTATGTTTAATAGGATTACGTGATATTCGAGATTATCGTATTTTTTCAGACAGTACACAAGATTACGTCATTGGCGGTTCTGCTTTTAATATAAAAGAGAAATCGATACGTTTACAAGATTTCACTTTTGAACAAATTCAAGAATTATACGATCAACATACCCAAGCAACAGGTCACATCTTTAGTCAAGAATCTTTGCAACACATTTATCATCTCACACAAGGGCAACCGTGGTTAGTCAATGCTTTCGGACGAGAATTGTGTTTTGATGAACATGCGCTTGATTGGAGCAAAGAGGTGACTAAGGCAGATATAGACACTGTGGCAGAAATTCTAATCAAACGACGTGATGTCCATTTAGATCAATTAGCCGATAAATTAACAGAACCCCGTGTCGCTAGAATTATAGAATCCATTTTAATCGGTGAAGATAATAAAGAAATCACCGAATATCTCAGTGAAGATCAACAATATTTAATAGATTTAGGCCTCATTCGTTCTGGTAAACAAGGTTTAGAAATCGCCAATCCCATTTATCAAGAGATTATTCCCAGAGAACTCACCTCATATAGAGAAGGCATGCTGGGTATTAATCCCCAATGGTATGTGTTACCCAATGGAAAATTAGACATTGATAAAGTATTAAGCACTTATATTGAATTTTACAAACAACATAGCGAGATGCTCACAAGACGTAAAACCTATTCAGAAGCAGCCCATCACCTACTTTTCATGGCATGGCTACAACGCATCGTCAATGGCGGAGGACATATTAGCCGAGAATATGCCGCTGGCTTAGGACGACTTGATTTATGCATAGAATTTGCAAATGAACGCTTTGCCTTTGAATTAAAACTCAGTAGAAACAACGCCCTAACATTAGGCACACTCCAACTGACAGAATATTTAGACAAACTCAGTTTAGAGACAGGCTGGTTAATCATTTTTAGTCGGGGCAAAATTACAGATTGGGACAAAGTAGGCAAAATGGAAGCGGTGAATAATAGAATCACAGTGATCTGGATGTAGCGATTGTGCCTGTGACTCTAAAACCTGCTAGATCGCAGGCACAAACACAACCACCTTATAAAATGACACAAGTTTATATCATTTTATTTTTCTGCAGCTAACGCTTCGGGACGTAAGGCAACAATATAGCCACTACTATCAGATACAATTAACATATCATTCACGACTATAGGGGGAACGGTAATGGCGGCTTCCATCGCATAACGAGCCACGATTTCTCCATCGGAACGTCGCATCCAATGCACGTATCCTTCAAAATCACCGATTACAATATAATCTCCCATATTAACAGGAGCCGTCAATGTGCGAAATTGTAATGCCTTTTGTGTCCATAAATCTTCACCAGATTCACGGTCAAGTGCCCAAATATGACTTTTAGGGTCGGTGATATAAAGAAAATTATAATCCGCCCCTATCCCAGCATAAGAGGGTATTTTTCTTTCCCATACCTGCTTTTTCGGGATTAAATCGATCGCCACTGTCCCATTTTGATAATTGCTGACATACAAAATATCATCAATCAACAAGGGATCGGCATCAATATCCACCATACGCTCTAAGGCATTACGCCCTTTTGATACAAAAAGTGCCGCTTCCCAAAGTACTTTGCCCGTTTTCAATTCTAAGCCTGCTATTTTGCCATTATCAAATCCTGCAATAATTTCTTCATTTTTGATAATCGGTGTACTGGTACCTCGTAAACTGAGTAAGGGAACATTATTACGTTCATACACCCATAAACGTTTCCCCGTTTTACTGTTTAAGCCAAACAATTTACCATCAATGGTTCGTACGACAACAACCCCTTGACTGATACGCGGTTTTGCCAAGACTTCACTGGTAACCAGTATACGCCATTGTTCAGAACCATCCGCTTCTGATAAAGCAATCACATGACCTTTTAAACTGCCCACCAAGACTAAACCTTCACCGATACTAGGTCCTGCAGAAAGGGGTAAATCTAATGCGTTGGACCATACCTGTTTGTCCTTATTAAACGCTTGTACCTGCCCTTCTGGTGTGGCGGTAAAGAGATGCTTTTGATGAAATACGGGTGCAAGCTTAAGATAAGCTTTTTCAGTATCTCCCTCAATCTCAATACGCCACAAGGTTTTTAACGTTAAATGAGGTGTCAATTCAAGTAAAGGCTCAGGTCTATTTTCCTTTATCACATCATCGCCGCAACCACTTAATATCATGAACGTATACAGTAATACGATATATTTACGCATAAACAGTTAGTCTAAAGGTATCGTCATTTCTTGTGGGGTAGTTTCAATGAAGGGAACGACAATTTGAGGCTCTGTGGTATCAGTGATGGGTATTATGACTTCTGGTTTGGGTGTTGCAACCACTGGAACTGCTACTTCTGGAGTGATTGTTTCGATGACAAGTCCTTCTGGCATTGTTGTTTCTACGGAAATAAGAGTCTCTGTTGTCTGAAATGCTGGTATTTTGGCTTCAATACGGTCTGCTTTTTTGACCCCTAAATTATCCAGTTTCATTTGTACCCATTCAGCATGTTGCCCACTTAACAAGGGAATGGCTTGAGTATACGCACTTCTAGCCGCCTCACTTCTAGCCTGTGCAAGTGCAATATCTCCTTGTATTTCGGCATAAGCCCCCCCAAAAGTACCCACCTCAACACCCGTGATAAGCGTAGTTGTTGCAACTAATTTATCTTGTGATAATAAAATCCGTGCCTTACGTAAACGGGCAATGTGAGCCAACTCAGGGAGACTACTATTCTCTATCACCCATTGTAAACGGGCATGACTGCTCTCAATATCCTCATTTTCAAAATCTTTATGGGCCATATTTAAGGCAGCAAATAGGGCATAAGGACTATTACTGTGTTGTGATAACAGTTGACCTGATATCTGACGTGCTTGCATCATATCGTCTTGTTCCAAAGACAATAAGACTTGTTCATACATTGTAGAAGCGATTAATGCTTCTTGTTCTGTATGAGTTTGCCAATAACGCCAACCTCCTAATAATCCAAAACCTATCAGTACACCCAGAAAAATAGAAAGGCCATTTTCTTTCCACCATTTCTTAAGTGCTTCAACTTGTTCTTCTTCAGTTTCGTAAGTGGCCACAAAATTTCCTTTCTTGGTTAATTTATATTTATTAATGGACTCAGATAATCTATTAACTCGGATTGTGTCATGGATATTTGTGGCTTTTTATCACGCAAATATTTCAAAGTAATTTGCTGTGTAGTCAGTTCATCCTCACCAAGTATTAGTGCCATCAGTGCCCCACTTTTGTCAGCACGTTTAAACTGACTTTTAAAACTGCCCCCGCCACAATGTGTCAATAAACGCAGTTTGGGCAAAGCATCTCGTAAAAATTCTGCTAATTTAAAACCATATTGTGCCGTTTTATCACCCACCATAATAAGATAAAGATGCGGTGTATAACGAGGCACGTCTTTTTCAGAGAGTAATAAAACAAGCCGTTCAATACCCAACGCAAATCCAACAGCAGGGGTTGCATGTCCCCCTTGTTGTGCTACGAGAGTATCATAACGTCCACCTGCACACACGGTACCCTGTGACCCCAAACTCTGCGTCACCCATTCAAATACCGTGTGATTATAATAATCTAATCCCCGTACTAAACGCGGATTAACGCAATACGTTATCCCCATACTATCAAGCAATTGTTTCAAAACATTAAAATGATCTAATGATTCTGTATCCAAATGTGCTAATAATTGTGGTGCAGCCTCAATGAGTGCTTGTAATTCGGGATTTTTACTATCCAGAATCCGTAAAGGATTGCTTTTCAAACGTCGTTGGCTATCAGCATCTAAATCATTATAATGATCAGAAAAATAATGGACTAATTGTTCACGATAAGTCGCACGCTCTGAGGAAGATCCCAGCGAGTTGATATGCAATTCTAAATCATTGAGACCCAATATTTTCCAAAAACGTGCAGTCATCACTATTATTTCAGCATCAATATCAGGTCCTGCTAAGCCATATACTTCAGCACCGATTTGATAAAATTGTCGATAACGTCCTTTTTGAGGATTTTCATGACGAAACATGGGACCCATATACCATAAACGTTGTATCTGATTATACAACAAACCATGTTGAATACCTGCCCGAACACATCCGACGGTGCCTTCTGGACGTAAGGTTAAACTATCTGACTGCCCCCGTTTATCAGGACGATCCAGAAATGTAAACATTTCTTTTTCAACAATATCAGTGACTTCACCGATAGCACGATTAAATAATTCTGTTCTTTCTAATAAGGGGAGACGGATCTCTTGATAGCTATAAGATTCTAATACATGACGAATGTTGCGTTCAATATAATGCCAAATAGGCGTGTGCATGGGGAGAATATCATTCATCCCTTTGATAGCTTGAATAGATTTTTTAGACAAATGTACAATCCTTAATTATAGATTTAGTAAATTATCTATCATTATAAAAAAAAAATCAGAAAATTTCAGCTCCGTGCACGCTTTTCCTTAAAAAAATGTGTTAAACACGTTTCACATTCCTGTGCTAAGACCCCGCTGATACAATCAATTTCATGATTATGACGACTATCTCTTAAAATATCAAAACGACTGCCGGCTGCGCCTGCCTTATGATCATAAGCCCCAAATACCACACGTTGTACACGTGCATTAAGAATAGCACCCGCACACATCGTACACGGTTCAAGCGTGACATATAACGTGGTATTCAATAATCGGTAATTATTTAAATGGCGTGCTGCGTTACGTAACGCAATAATTTCAGCATGTGCTGTCGGGTCATGGGTGCTAATAGGCTGATTCCATCCCTCTGAAATACACGTATTTCCTAGTATGATAAGGGCACCGACCGGTACTTCTCCTAGATTTGCAGCACGTTCCGCAAGATGTAATGCGTGACGCATCCATTTTTGATCCGTATGATTTAAAAACATTGTAAAAACAAAGAGATATCCTCATATACCTAAAAAAAATAAAAAAAATATACCAAAAGGCTTGACATTCGTTTATTAACATTATAAACTGCTTGTCATCTTAATAATATTGGTCGGGTAGCTCAGTCGGTAGAGCAAAGGACTGAAAATCCTTGTGTCGAGTGTTCGATTCACTCTCCGACCACCATTTCTATATTCAAATCCCTTTCTCCCATTTCATTTTCTATCAAGACATGCCAAAAAATAGTTTTATATTTCTATATAATCATTTACTTATATATGGTGTTATAGAAATACATTATTTTTAGCATAGTTTATACTAAATATTATACTTTTAAAGCACAACCGATAAGGTAGAGACAATGTCTAGTGAAGACGTATTAAAAACAATTCAAGAAAAAGAAGTCAAATTTGTTGATCTGCGTTTTACAGATACCCTAGGGAAAGAACAACATCTCACAGTACTGGCTGATATGGTTGATGAAGATTTTTTTGAAGAAGGTAAAATGTTTGATGGCTCATCCATTGCAGGTTGGAAAGGCATCAATGAATCTGACATGATTTTAATGCCAGAAACTTATACTGCTGTACTCGATCCCTTCACTGATGACATGACTTTAAACCTACGCTGTGATGTGATTGAACCCACCACCATGCAAGGTTATGAGCGTGATCCCCGTTCTTTGGCAAAACGAGCCGAAAATTACTTAAAGTCCACGGGCATTGCAGATACAGCTTATTTTGGTCCTGAAAATGAATTTTTCATTTTTGATGACGTGCGTTGGGGAACCGACATTCACGGTTCATTTTACAAGATCGATTCACAAGAAGCCGGTTGGAATTCTGAAAAAGTATATGAAGATGGTAATCTTGGACATCGTCCTTCCTTAAAAGGAGGTTATTTTCCAGTACCTCCTGTGGATTCACAGCATGATATCCGTTCTGCAATGTGTTTAACAATGGCAGAAATGGGCTTAAAAACAGAAGTGCATCATCATGAAGTGGCTACCGCGGGACAAGCTGAAATCGGTGCATATTTCAATACCTTAGTTAAAAAAGCTGATGAAGTACAATTACTTAAATATGTCGTGATGAATGTCGCTTATGGTTATGGGAAATCTGCGACATTTATGCCCAAACCGCTTGTAGGTGATAATGGGAATGGTATGCATGTGCATCAGTCTTTAACCAAAGACGGTAAAAATATTTTTGCAGGTGATAAATACGTCAATATTTCACAATCAGCCTTATATTATATTGGTGGTATTCTTAAACATGCACGTGCTATCAATGCTTTCAGCAATGCCAGCACCAACAGTTATAAACGGCTTATACCTGGTTTTGAAGCCCCTACACTGTTAGCGTATTCTGCTCGTAATCGCTCTGCTGCAATACGTATTCCACATGTCACCAATCCTAAGGGCAGCCGTATTGAAATACGTTTTCCAGATTCTACTGCGAATCCCTATTTTGCTTTTTCTGCCATGTTAATGGCTGGTTTGGATGGGATTCAAAATAAAATTGATCCCGGTGAAGCCATGGATAAGAATTTGTATGACTTGCCCCCTGAATTGGAAAAAAACATTCCCACCGTGTGTTTGTCTTTTGATCAAGCTTTAGAAGCACTGGATAAGGATCGTGAATTCTTATTAGCAGGTGGTGTATTTACAAATGATCTGATTGATGCCTATATCGCATTAAAAATGGAAGAAGTCATACGTTTGCGTATGACTACTCATCCAGTCGAATTTGATATGTATTATAGTTTATAACGACGTTGTTAGGGACGTGCCAGCGTCCCTAATCTAGGAAAAGGAACATGTCTGTACAAGAATTCAATTTAGAAGTTACCCCTATACTACCCAAAGCATTAAAACGTCTTGAAGAATTAACGGACAATTTATGGTATAGCTGGAATGTCGAAGTACGCTTATTATTTGAACAATTAAATCATAAATTATGGATGCGGGTAGGACATAATCCAAAATTATTTTTACGTAATATTGATCAAGCTCATTTAAATAAAGCAGCCAATGATCCCTTATTTCTCAAAGCGTATTACCAAGTCATTTCAAATTATGACGCCTATTGTCAATCAACAGAACCCCGACAAAATGGCACACAACTCGCCAAAAATGATCTCATTGCTTATTTTTGTGCCGAATATGGCTTTCATGAAGGCTTTCCCATTTATTCAGGGGGCTTAGGCATTTTAGCAGGTGATCATTGTAAAACGGCAAGTGATATGCGTTTGCCTTTTATCAGTGTGGGCTTATTTTATCATCAAGGCTATTTTACCCAAATCATTGATGCTAATGGCAATCAACAAGCCACTTATAGTGTGAATGAACCCCAACATTTACCCATTACGGCAGTCTTAGATGATGCGGGAAATGAGGTGTATATTGAGGTGCAAATTGCAGAAACACAAGTATCTGCGAAAGCGTGGAAAACACAAGTAGGGCATATTACCTTATTTTTGCTTGATACCAATGTACCCCAAAATAATGAGCAAGATCGTGAGATTACGCATAAATTATATGGGGGTGGGCAAGATGTTCGTATTAAACAAGAAATTGTATTGGGTATCGGTGGTGTACGCTTACTGAGAAAATTAGGATTAGCCCCCACAATTTGGCACATGAATGAAGGTCATGCTGCTTTTATGATCCTTGAGAGAATGCGTGAATTAATCGCACAAAATCAAACATTTGACACCGCAATTGAAATTATTGGGGCAAATACGGTGTTTACTACCCATACGCCTGTGCCCGCAGGACATGATCATTTTTCTCAAGAACAAATCATCAATTATCTTGGGGCTTATGCACGTGATGATTTAAAAATGTCTCAAGAAGCCTTTTTAGCATTGGGATGTTGGCCTAATGACAACTCAGATTTTAATATGACACTATTGGCAATGTCGGGTGCACAACATATGAATGGGGTCAGTCGTCTTCATGGTCAAATTTCGTCTAAAATGGAAGTGTGTCAAAAATTTTGGCCTGAATTGTCTCCTGCTGACAATCTCATGCATCATGTCACTAATGGGGTTCATATTTCATCCATCTTATCACGAGAATGGCATGAATTATTTGATAAAACATTAGGGGTAGCATGGCGTCATCATAAATCTGATGTGGATTTTTGGAAAAGCATCCATAATATTCCTGATAAAGTTTTTTGGAATGTGAAACAAACGATAAAATCACGCTTATTAGAAGTGATACGGGAAAGCTTAACAGCCCAGCATTTACGTCATCAAATCAGTGAAACGCATTTAGAACATCTGCTTAAATATATTGATCCGAATAATCCTAATATTCTTACGATTGGATTTGCCCGCCGTTTTGCCACATACAAACGAGCGACCTTGTTATTTACTGATAAAGAGAAATTGCGTGCTATTCTCAATGATATTGATCGCCCCATTGTCTTTATTTTTGCGGGTAAAGCACATCCTAAGGATATTCCAGGACAAGATTTGCTGAGAGAAATTTATAAAACCAGTTGTGATCCAGAATTTATGGGTAAAATTCTGTTAGTACAAGGTTATGATTTGGCACTATCACGTCGTTTGGTCTCAGGCGTAGATGTGTGGCTTAATAATCCAGTATATCCCTTAGAAGCCAGTGGGACGTCTGGCATGAAAGTAGCGATTAATGGTGGTATTAATCTCAGCGTATTAGATGGATGGTGGCCTGAAAGCTATGATGGTGAAAATGGATGGGCGATTAAACCGTCTCCACATAATGATAATCCTGTATTACGTGATCACGAAGATGCCCGCAGTTTGTATGAAGTGTTACAAGATGAAGTCATTCCGCTTTATTACAAAAAAAATCAGTATGGTTATTCTGAGGATTGGGTTAAAAAATCCAAATGTTCTATGGCAACGATATTGCCTCGATTTAATACCATACGAATGCTGAATGATTATTTAGATAAGCTTTATATACCAGCCAGCCTTCAAGGGAAACGTTTAAATAATGACGGTTATACTAAAGCACAAGATTTAGCACTATGGAAAAAACAGGTTAGAAATCAATGGGAAGGGATACACATACGTACTGTCTCTACACCTGAAACACAAATGTCTTATGGGGAAACTGTCAGCATACAAGTGGCCATTGATTTAAATGGCTTGCAAGCACATGATATAAAGGTTGAATTGTTACTCGCACGCAAAATTTATCATCCTGAAATTTTAGTTCCTACAGAAAATGATCTCCATAAACTCTGGGAAAATCATCCAAAATGGACGGTAACGTATCCCTTTATAGCTGAAAAACCGAATAATAATGAGGAATGTCTGTATACCCTTAATTTTAAACCCGATTTATGTGGGGGCTTAAGCTATAGAATTCGGATATATCCTATCCATTCACTGCTGTCAGATTCTTATGAAATGGGCATGATGAAGTGGGTTTAAAGGGTTTTGGACAATGGATTGTTTTAATACAACGCAATTTTCAAGTTATTTTTGCTGATAAAGTCAATCTATCCTTAATCATTTTTCAAGTGCCGCTTATTTCGATGCTCATTATTGTCGCTTTCTATAATTTTGAGCACGATAAACAAAATTTTGATGAAGCGTCACGAATATTATACTACTTTGGTATCATGAAGGCTCCTTTAGAATTGGCTGAAAAAACGATTAATATTGATACCTTACATCGATATGCTAAGAATCTTGCAATAGAAAGCAATCCTGAAACACGTGTACACTATATTCAAAATACCATTAACCCTTTTTTTGAGAAAAAAAATATTGATGTACCCGTGTTAAAAGAAGACATCCAATTTATGAGTGATATCGCTGGAATGCGACGGGGCAGTGTGTATTTTCTGCTTGTCGCATCCAGTATTTGGTTTGGGATCATGGGATCATGTAAGGAAGTGGTGACAGAACAATCTATTTTAAAACGCGAAAGCCGATCCTATTTGTTTATTTTTCCCTATTTATTGGCTAAATTTTGTGTAGTCACACTGATTTTATGTCTGCAAACAGGCTTACTCTCTCTGATGGTTGTGCCCTTATTGCTCAAACTCTCCCTCATCAATGGCTTATGGATTTGGCTGATATTATGGATCGCAGCTTTTGTATCGGCTTCTTTAGGTTTATTTATCTCTTGTGTTGTCAACAGTTATCGTGTGGCACTTACTTTAATACCCCTATTGATGATCCCTCAATTATTATTCGGGGGCTTATTACGTCCTCAAATAGATTTAAAAAATGATATTTGGTCTGACATGACCAATATCTTAAGTGCATTAACGATTCAACGCTGGGCTTTTGAAGCTATTTTAAGTAAAGATATTTATGCAGAAGGGGGCATTTTAAAATTACAAGTCAATCCGAGAAGTCACGGTGAATTGAATCTGATTCAAACCACCAATATATCCTTAGTGCATTCATTTTTTAAGCCCAGAAAATGGGGCACTGTTAAAAACAGTGCATTATGGCTACCATTAATATATTTATTAAGTGCCAGCCTTATCTTTTTCATCAGTGGCTATCTTGCATTGCGACAACGTTTTACATAATAGGGTATTTTTATATGCGTTTTTTCATGACAGTAGTCATATTGTACTGTGCCAGTTTCGGGGCTGTGTCAGCATTTTCTCTTGATTTTGTTGATAAATTAGATATCAAAGCCATTAAAAGTATTCATCTCACACAAATAAACAATGAATTTAGAGCAACAATTAAGGTACAATTTGGCAGTACTTCTGATGTAGATTTAAAATTTAAAAATGCTAATTTTAAAATTACCTTTAAAAACAATAAAGACAGCGATATTTATTTAGGCGTCACAGAATCGGCAGAATTCTTTTTTCCCGCGAGTGAGCATGGGATAGAAAGACTTCAAGATGAAAATTTAAACGTGTACGTTGGGAAAAATGATCTGGACACTTTGAATCGTTTAATCGAAATGTTTAATCTTATGGGTAACCCAAATTCAGAATTTGCAATGATTTTATCAGGCGTCACCGATGTCGGTACTAAAGTAAAACGAGGTTGGATATATCAAGGACATATTGAAATAGAAGATTTCACATTTCATCCAACTATCCAAAGAGAAGTCTTATTTAAGTAACAGTTACCAGTTATCAATTATCATTGACTTGTATTTTAGACTTAAATTTCTTAAAATCTTATATCTGAAATAAATAAAGTGTAAAAGAGTGGAGTAATAAAATTTATGTATGCTGTGATTCAAACAGGTGGTAAACAATATAAGGTTGCACCAGGCGCTACCCTTAGAATAGAAAAAATACTGACTGCACCCGGGGAAACCGTTGATTTTAACACCGTATTAATGGTTGTAGATGGTGATAATCTCAAAATTGGAACACCACAAGTCGAAGGGGGTAAAGTGTCAGCAGTGGTTGTCGCACATGGTAGAGATAAAAAAGTTAAAATCATCAAATTTAAACGACGTAAACACTATCGTAGACAAATGGGACATCGTCAACACTATACCGAAGTCACTATTAATACGATTACAGCAGATGGAATTGAAGCTGCAACTCCTGTCACTGAGGTAACAGAATAAAATGGCACATAAAAAAGCTGGCGGTAGTAGCCGCAACGGACGCGATTCTCATGGACAACGTTTAGGTATCAAACGTTATGGGGGAGAAACCGTCTTATCAGGTAATATCTTAGTACGACAACGTGGGACTAAATTTCATCCTGGCGTGAATGTGGGCAAAGGCAGTGATGATACCCTATATGCCAAATCCACAGGCGTGGTCAAATTTGAAGTAAAAGGCCCTAAAAATCGTAAATTTGTGAGCATTATTGCCGCTTAACTCCTTTAAAACCGTACAAGAGTCTTCTTGTACGGATCATCATAATAAATATGACAGCAAAAGTACTCGATGGAAAGGCACTTGCCAAACAAATGCGCCATTCCATCAAACAACAAGTGCAGAATCGCATTGCACAGGGAATACGTCCCCCCGGTTTAGCAGTGATACTGCTGGGCGGTAATCCTGCCTCAGAAATTTATGTTCGTCATAAGCGTAATGCTTGTGCAGAAGTAGGAATGATTTCAAAATCCTTTTCTCTGCCTGAACACACCTCACAAGAAGACCTATTAACACAACTGGATCAACTCAATGAAGATAAGGATATTGATGGGATTTTAGTGCAATTGCCCTTACCAGCCCATATTGACAGTGAATTAGTGATTGAACGGATTGTGCCACATAAAGATGTTGATGGATTTCATCCTTATAATGCAGGACGTTTATCTTTAAACTTACCTTTGTTACGCCCTTGTACGTCTAAAGGGATGATGACATTACTCGCACACACGGGTATCAGTCTTGTAGGTTTAGATGCGGTCATGATTGGTCAATCCAATATTGTCGGACGTCCCATGGCTTTAGAATTATCTGCAGCGCATGCGACTGTTACCTTATGTCATATTCATACGCGTCATTTAGCGGATAAAATACGATGTGCTGATATTGTCGTTTCAGCGGTGGGCAAAGCGCACTTAATTTCAGGTGATTGGATCAAACCCGGTGCGATTGTGATTGATGCAGGTATGAATAAACTTGCCAATGGTCATTTAGTCGGTGATGTTGATTTTGCCGAAGCGTTAAAAAAAGCCAGTTGGATCACCCCTGTACCAGGAGGTGTCGGTCCGATGACTGTCGCCAGTTTATTGGAAAACACCTTACAAGCTGCTCAATTGTAGGTGAACTATGATGCAAAATAACGATTATAATATACAAGATTTACAGTCACATATCAAAACATTAACCCAAATTGGCGTGGCGTTATCGGCGGAACGAAATGGAACGCGCTTGTTGGAAATGATTTTGATAGAGGCCAAACGGATTGCCCACGCTGATGGCGGGACTTTGTATACCCGTACAGACAAAAATCAGCTTACATTTGAGACAATGCTGACCAAATCCCTTAATATTCATAGTGGGGGAACAAGTGGGATACCCGTAACATTATTGCCTTTGCAGATGTACCAAGAGAATGGCGCTGCCAATTTAGGAGTAGTGGCAGTACGTGCTGCGATTTGTGATCAAACCATCAATATTCCAGACGTGTATGCGAATACAGAATTTGAATTTTCGGGCATGAGAAAGTTTGATAAAGCCATGAATTATCATTCTCAATCATTTTTAACTGTACCCATGAAAAATCACGAAGGTGATGTCATTGGTATCTTACAATTGATTAATGCCTTAGATCCTGTTACGGGAGAGATCACAGAATTTAGTACATCAGTACAAGAATTAGTAGAATCTTTAGCATCTCAAGCCTCAGTTGCTTGGGTTAATCAACGTTTATTGGAAGAACATCGGCATTTATTTGAAGCGTTTATCAAATTAATCGCCACAGCTATTGATGAAAAATCTCCACATACTGGCGGACATTGTCAACGAGTCCCCAAATTAGCGATGATGTTAGTGGATGCGGTGTCTCATATTCAAGTGGGTCCGCTTAAAGATTTTAATATGACAGAAGAAGGACGTTATGAATTAAAAATTGCGGCGTTATTACATGATTGCGGGAAAATTACCACGCCAGAATATATCATTGAAAAATCAACGAAACTTGAAACCATATTTGATCGCATTGACACCGTAGATACGCGTTTTGAAGTGCTTAAGCGTGATGCAGAAATTGAATTATTGCGCAAACAATTGGCACATGTTGATCTGAGCAATGTAGACGCACAATTAGCAGAGAAAGTGGATGTTTTAAACGCAGAACGTGATTTTATTCGTAACTGTAATCTCGGTGGCGAATTCATGTCTAATGAGTTGAAACAACGCGTAAAGGATATCGCACAGCGACAGTGGATCGCACCCAGTGGTCAAAAAGAATGCTTGTTATCAGAAAAAGATGAAGTTTATAATCTCAATATTAGCAAAGGCACTTTAACCCCTGAAGAACGTCAAAAAATTAATTACCATATTGAAGCCACCATCAAAATGCTTGAAACCTTACCCTATCCCAAACATCTTAAGCACGTACCTGAATATGCGGGGGGACATCATGAACGTATGGATGGTAAGGGATATCCTAAGCACTTAAAACGCGAACAATTATCGCTACCTGCAAGGTTACTTGGGGTTGTCGATGTGTTTGAGGCTTTGACAGCCAGAGATCGTCCTTATAATCAAAAACCCAAAACCTTATCTCAAGCCCTCAGAATTTTAGGCTTTATGAAATTAGAAAACCATATTGATCCTGATTTATTTGATGCTTTTATTCATGAAAAAGTATACGAACGTTATGCACATTCGCTTGATGATAATAATCAGCCATTTTTATTGCCCACACAAATTGATGAAGTAGATGTCACCAAATTACCTGGTTATAGCCCTTTGTCTGATTGACTTCTAGCCACACGCTTAATAATCACCTTAAACAGATTACCTGTTCGATCATCGATTAATTCAATTGCTTTCCATGTACGATAGGCGCGACGAATACCTGTTCCCAATCCTCGGTACGGGAGTAAATGAATAGCATGAGAGATTAATACGGGATTACGCATATTAGAAATCCCATGACGAATATTTTCTATGGTTAGATTATTAGGCAAATGCCCAGGGCTGATAATTTCAATACGATCATCAAACATAAACACCCTGATGGGGGCTGCAATGAAATAATCACGGTGCATCAAGGCATTCACTACCATTTCCTCAAGCACGATTTTGGGAATTTCCAATTTTCCCAGTGAATTCACGTTTTGTCCCTGCTGAAGCCGCCGCAAGTTTCGGGTAATAAAAGCCAAAGTCTGTTCAAACACGGATTTTAGATTACCTGTCATATCCTGACTATCACAACATCAATATCATTACCTGGCCAAACAGCGGCTTTCACCATAAATTGTGGTTTACGAATTTGCGGTTTTTTTCCAAACAACAACAATCCAGTCAAGTTAAGACGTCTCTTAGAAAAAAGATTCAAATTTTCAAGTAGTCGTTCCAATGGTACACCCGATTCTTCCAATGGTTCTTCATAACACCGCTCATAGTAAGTTCTGAAAAAGGGCTCATCTAAATCAGTGATTGAACTACCAGATACAGACACTTCATCCGCATATACTAACCCTTCTGATTGAAATAAACGTTGTATAGCGCTGCCCGTTTGAATAGCATACAAAATACCTAATTTCTCGTTCCCAACCTCCGGTTCACTGCCATTAACTTAAGATATAACTCATTGAAATTAAACATAAATTTCTCGTTCCCACGCGCCAGCGTGGGAATGCCTAACACAACGCGCTGCGTTGTAGGACGCAGCGCGTCCTTTGCTCGCACGTGTCATAATATCATTAGTCTTTATATGTTTTCTTATTCCTACGATCCAGCATCGAGAGGTCGTGACATGAAAACTGATATATATCATGACATGTGCAAAGAAAGGACGCGTTGCGTCCTACAACGCAGCGCGTTGTGTTAGGCATTCCCACGCTGGCGCGTGGGAACGAGAAAATCTGTTCTCTTGGTTTATTAAAAGAAAAGGTAGTAATGGTAGTATGGACTCCTCGTGGAGATAATGATATTCATCTGATTTCTGTACGAAAGGCGACAAAAAATGAAACAAAACGATTCTGGAAAGAAACTCGATTGTAAAAATGACCCCTTGGATGTGCCATATAATCCTCATGATCAATTGGCAGTGGATGATTTTTGGAAAGACGGTGTTTCTGTACAGGGAGGGGGCACAAAATCTGTGCGAAATGCATTAAGAAAAAATCATCATCTCAAAATACAAAGTACAAAAATCTCTACAACGCTTTGTCTTTCTACGGAAGTATTAACATATTTTAAAAAAAGTGGGATAGATTGGCAAGATTCTATTGATGATATTCTTATGGCATATGTATTATCGCATAAGTCCTCGGTAAACTAAACATATGAATATTTAAAGAGCATACAAAATATGGCAAAGATTGGATTTAGTCAACTCCTTAAACGGGAATGGTTAGATTTTACAGTGCAACGCACATTAGAACAACTTCCTGTTTCTACAGCGAAACTTTCTATGGATACTTTTTTATCAGATAAAGTTGCGGTGGGTGTCACTACACGAAATCATACTCGGAAAAAAACGATTACTATTTTATCTAAAATTTGGTTGAAACCGTCTAAAATACACAATTCTTTTAGAAAAGAAGGATTGGCTTTATTTGAATTGATGCCTGAACATACACATGTTGCCTTGCATTGGGGTATGACTATGGTTGCATATCCCTTTTTTGGAGTGGTGGCTGAACATGTGGGACGTTTATTGCGTTTACAAGATGAGGTGACGCTTATCCAAGTACAAAACCGTATACGAGAACAATGGGGAGAACGGGAGACGGTGAAAAGAGGCATACGTAAAATCATGCTGTCATGGGTAGATTGGGGATTATTATTAGAAACCAATAAAAGATGGATCTACACCGCACCTGCTGTGCAGTCTGTAAGTCATACACGTTTAACCAGTTGGTTATTAGAAAGTGCTTTGATTGCCAGTAATGGTGATACAGCGGTGTTACGTCATTTGATGAATTATACGCCTGCTTTATTTCCTTTTCATTTGACCAACAGCTATTTTATACCTAATGAGCGTTTAGATACTTTTAATCAGGGCGTTGACGATGTCAGTGTTACGTTTAATCAATATCACAAACGTTAAGAAATCACAGACGAGACAGGATTGATACCTGTCAAGTCTTGTGTTGATTGTCACACACCACCGCTATGTACTAATTCATAATAGCGTTTTTCCAATTCTTTTTTATGTGCTAACTCTTCAATCGCTAGAAATTGAAATAAGTCACGAATTGCTCCCTCAGGTGTTTGTGTTGCTAAATGCGTATATTGCTCCATAGCCACTTGTTCACGCCCTAACGCATATTGAAGAATGCTTTGATCATCAGGAAAATCATCTAATTCAGGGACGTGTATATAATCAGAAAAACGGTGATCACTTGGGGGATTTCTGATCATGGTGGCGATGTGATGTTGTATGTCAGGATTATTTTTTAATTCTTGAAATAATGTGAGATGATGTTGTTCTTCTTCTGCCAATTCTTGCACTAAGGCCCGTAAACGTTTACTCACTTTAGTCTGAAGTGCAGTATAAAAATTAAAGGCTTGTTGCTCAAAAGCAATGGCATAATCTAAAATATCCCCTAGGGAACTCAATTCTTTTGCATTCTTCATAATATCTTACCTGCTTAAATACTGATGAATACTATTTGCAACACGATGTCCTGCTGCAATACCATGAATAACATCAGGGCCTTCTACTACATCACCTGCTGCCCAAAGCCAAGATTCTGAGGTGCCACCATCCGTATTAATAACGGGACGTCCTCTCTTATCCCATTCTAAGCGTTCTGTTAATGCATCTCCTAAGCATTCCAATTGGGGGGCTTGACCAATGGCTTCAATAACCATGTTTACTTCATGCGTGATGAGGGTGTTTTCATCATATTTAGGATGAAAACGACCTTGTTCATCAAAAATAGACACACAAGCGATTGTGGTTAAGCCTACCAACTTTCCATTAACGACTTTGCATTCTTTAGGGCCTTGACTGGTTAATAAGGTAATGCCCTCTTCTAGCGCTTCAATGACTTCTATGTCATCAGCAAGCATATGCTCACGGGCTTCTAAAGCACAGACGATAATATTAACAGCTCCCCATTGTTGCCGTTGCAAACGGGCAAGGCTACGTGCAATATCAAAAGCCACATTTCCCCCGCCTATTACCGCAATTTTTGAACTGATGTCAATGTTTTCTTGTAGGGTAATACGTCGTAATAAGGCAACACTAGAATAAACTTGTGCATGATCTGAATTGGGGATGCGTGTTGAACGTCCTTGATGTAATCCGATAGATATCAGCGTTGCATCATAATCTTGTTCTAAATCTGTTACGGTGATGTCTTTACCAATACGGACGTTGCAACGAATATCAACACCCAAAGACGTGATCACTTCAATATCTTCATCTAACTTATCATAAGGTAGGCGATATTCAGGAATACCATAACGCATCATTCCCCCTGGTTTCTCAAAAGCTTCAAAAATCGTAACAGCATGACCTTGATAGGCTAAATCGAATGCACAGGTTAAACCTGCTGCCCCTGCGCCCACAATGGCAATTTTTTTATGTGTTTTTTCTGTATTTTTGCCTTCTGAGGCAATTTCTTTAATACGTTCCGGAGAGAGCGTGTCCATAGCATAACGTTTTAACCAACGGATACTAATGGGATCACCTCGTTGCCCGATAGCGCATGCTGTTTCGCAGCGGTGTGTACAGACACGTCCACAGATATTGGCTAAAGGGTTTGTGCGATAAATCTGTCGCACGGCTTCTTCTATATTACCTTCCCAAATCGCTCGAATATATTCAGGTGCATGCATATTTGTGGGACAAGCATCATGGCACATGCCACATTGAACGCAACGTGAGGCTTCTAATACAGCCGTTTTTTCATCAAAACCTTGAACAATTTCAACAAAAGAGCTGTGTCGCTCTTTTGCTTTTAATTCTGGCATGTCCTTTCGTTTTAAATCAAGTAAATCAGAATCACTAGATTTTGCCCATCCTTTCTCAAAACCTAAATTATGCATCCCGTTATTATCAGGCAGAATAAAATAGGTATTCAAATCAAGACTCACATGAACATATTCGCGTGATAAGGATAAAGCCCCTGTAGGACAAATATCCACACATAAAGCACACCAACAACAACGCCCATAATCAATAGCAGGACGTTGTGCTTTAAAGCCTTTGATAGGATCACTGGGTAAATCTGTAATATTGACCATGCGAATGGCTGCATTATCACAAATCGTCGCACATGTGCCACAGCCAATACATGTTTCCCAATCGTTGAGATGAAAACCACGATAATTAGGGGCAGCAGGACGGGGTTCAATGGGCAAAGTGACGGGTTGTCGCCCAAGAAAACTTAATGCTTTAAGGGGGGAAAAGAGACTCTTCATAATAAATCATCTTGTGTTATCATAATTAAAAGGTGTTTACTCCAATACCATGGGGATGATGGGTAAACCATAACGTGCCCAATGAATAATGCCCCCATGCAAATTATAAACATTATCATAGCCTTTTTGTGTCATATACATACATGCTTGTGCGGAACGTGCACCAGTGCGACAGTAAAAAACCACTTTTTGATCTTTCGGGATATCATTGGCACAGACAGGTAATATCTTGAGTGGTAACGGTTTTCCACTAGGAATAGAGGCTTGTATCATTTCGGGACGCGTACGCACGTCAATCAAAATGGGTGGGGGTTCTTCTTCTAGCCATCCTGCTAATTCTTGAGAGTCTATTTCTTTTATTAACATCACAAGTCCTCTTTTGGATACAATTATCAGTCTACTTTAACAGCTTATGACGAAAGCTTGTTAATAACTCATGTTACGTACATCAATTAAAGGAAAATATATACATAATGTCGAATCACAATGGACTCACCTATTCTGGACAAACCAACAGCCAAAATCCCGTTTGGCAAGGCCCTTTAAATTCGATAGCCTTTGATGAACAAGGCATTAAGACTAAATTGTTAAATTTGACGCAAGCATGTTATGTGGTCAAAAAACAAGGGCAACTTGGCGTTACTAATGATGGAGAGTTGACAGATGCGACTGCAACAGACATAGAAACTTTAACCGCCGTACCTCCTTTATTGCCACAACAATTGGGTAATCCTCGTTTTTTAGAGGCTTACGGTGTTAAATACGCTTATACCACAGGTGCTATGGCTAATGGGATTGCTTCTGAAGAAATGGTGATCGCTTTGGGTAAAGCAAAAATGTTGGCCTCTTTTGGGGCAGGTGGCTTAGTGCCTTCTCGAATTGAAGAAGCCATTAAACGCATTCAAGCTGCCTTACCCAATGGACCTTATGCTTTTAATCTCATTCATAGTCCCAAAGAACCGACTATTGAACGTGACACAGTTGATTTATATCTCAAATATGGTGTGAGGACAGTAGAAGCGGCCGCGTTTATGAATTTAACGCCTAATATTGTGTATTATCGCGCTGCTGGTTTAAGTTTAAATTCGGACAATCAAATTGACATTAAAAATCGTGTGATTGGCAAAATCTCTCGACGTGAAGTTGCGACGCATTTTATGCAACCTGCGCCAACTAAAATCCTGAAACAATTGCAAGCACAAGGTTTAATCACTGAATTACAAGCCACTTTGGCGGAAAAAGTGCCGATGGCTGATGATATCACCGTAGAAGCGGATTCTGGGGGACATACTGATAATCGTCCTTTAGTGTGTTTATTGCCCTCACTTATCGCCTTAAGAGATGAGATCCAAGAAAAACAAGGCTATGCGACTCCCATTAGAATTGGAGCGGGCGGAGGGATTGCCACTCCCCATTCTGCTTTAGCAGCTTTTATGATGGGAGCAGAGTATGTTGTGACAGGTTCAATTAACCAAGCGTGTCTTGAATCAGGCTCATCCACCCATACTCGAACATTATTAGCACAAATTGGTATGGCAGATGTGATGATGGCCCCTGCTGCTGATATGTTTGAATTAGGGGTCAAACTCCAAGTGATTAAACGAGGCACTTTATTTCCCATGCGTGCTCAAAAGCTGTATGACTTATATACCACTTATAATGCTATTGAAGATATTCCGCCTGCTGAAAAACGTAAATTAGAACAACAACTCTTTAGAAAACCCTTGGAAACCATATGGCAAGAAACGGTAGATTATTTTTCTAAACGTGATCCTGAACAAATTAGTAAAGCAGCGAACGATTCAAAACGAAAAATGGCATTAATTTTCCGCTGGTATTTAGGACAATCCTCTCGCTGGGCAAATACGGGTGAAAAAGGACGCGAAATGGATTATCAAATTTGGGCAGGTCCTGCAATGGGCACTTTTAATGATTGGGTACAAGGAACATATTTGGCAAAACCTCAGAATCGACATGTGGTTGATCTTGCACATCAAATTATGACAGGGGCTGCTTTTTTATATCGTATGCAAAATTTAAAATTGCAAAATTTGTCCATGTCTACGGCTTATTGGCATTATGTGCCCACCATACGTTGCTGATGTTACGCACTCCCCGTTGGGGCGAAGGCACAACCACAATCTTGTCTGATTAAAACATTAACAATGATCAGCTTGTGCTGAAAAATCCATAATTCACTTTCCTGAAATTCAGGAGAGCCCTTTGAGGCTTAGAGTCAGTTATGCCTTCGCCCCAAAGGGGATAAGAAACCCTAATTTTATCTATGATCATTCAAACAAAAACGATTCAAATCCAAAATATCAATTGTGGGCATTGTACCCAAACGATTGAAGAGGACATCGGTGAGATACAAGGTGTTAAGACGGTGACTGCGGATAAAAATACTAAAATGGTGACGATTACGTGGGATGAACCGCCCGCTACTTGGCACACAATAGCGGCTGTACTGGTTGACATTGGCTTTCCTGAATCCTCATAACATAATGATGTCTGAACAACAGATTACCTTATCTATTACAGGCATGACTTGTGTCAACTGTGTACGTAGCGTTGAACGTCGTTTACTCAAAAAAACACCGGGAGTAATTGCTGCCAGTGTTAATTTTGCGACAGAAAAAGCCAATATTACCTATGCTTCAGAGCAGATCACACCTGATGAGATTATCTCTGCTATCAAAAAAGCAGGTTTTGGGGTAGCCCATAAGGATGTAGTACCCACTGCTACAAAGCATGCACATAAATTTTGGATTGCTGTCCTTTTTACCCTACCACTCATGTTATTAAGCATGTCTCCAGAATTAGGGCGATACGGTGATTGGTTAATGCTTTTGATGAGTTTACCTGTACAATTTTATGTGGGTTGGGATTTTTATGTGGGATCTTGGAAGTCTCTGAAAAATGGCACCGCTAATATGGATGTATTAGTAGCCTTGGGCACTTCTGTGGCTTTTTTCTATAGTCTCACCGTATTGCTTTTTCCGACATGGGGAGAACATTTGTATTTTGAGACGGCTGCTATGATTATTACCCTGATTAAATTGGGTAAATGGTTAGAAAGTAGAGCCAAAAGTCAAACAGGTGCTGCCATCAAAAAATTGATGGGATTAACCCCCAAAACGGCTAAAGTGATACGCGACGGTGTCGAAAGCGATATTCTGATTGATGCCGTGATCGTGGGAGATATCATTATTGTCCGCCCAGGTGAAAAAATTCCTGTGGATGGTTTCATCATTAAAGGGCAATCCACGGTTGATGAAAGCATGATTACAGGTGAAAGTTTAGCGGTTCAAAAACAAATCAATGATACGGTGATAGGGGCAACGCTCAATAAGCAAGGATTGCTCAAGATTAAAGCAACTAAAGTAGGGAAAAACACGACATTAGCACATATTATTCGTCTCGTTCAAGAAGCACAAGGCAGTCATGCCCCTATTCAACACTTAGCAGATAAAGTCGCCAGTGTGTTTGTACCCATATTGATAGGGCTTGCCTTTTTCACCTTATTTGCATGGTGGATTGGAACAGATTTTACAACTGGAATGATTAGAATGGTGGCGGTATTAGTCATTGCGTGTCCGTGTGCTTTAGGATTAGCCACGCCGACTGCCATTATCGTAGGCAGTGGTAAAGGGGCAGAACACGGTATTTTATTCAAAAATAGTGATGCTTTAGAACAAGCTCATAAGCTTAAAGTTATTGTTTTAGATAAGACAGGCACGATTACCACGGGAAAACCTACGATCACCGATTTGATTGTTACGGATTATAATCAGACAAAAATGTTACGTTTGGCAGCCTCTGCAGAACGCGGAAGCGAGCATCCTTTAGGGGAAGCCATTGTCAAATATGCCTTAAAACAAAAGATATCACTTTCAGAACCCCAAGATTTTCAAGCGATAAGTGGTGAAGGGATTGCGGCAACAGTAGATAAGCACAGTGTCGTATTGGGCAATAAACAAACACTGGACTCTCCACTTTTGATCTCAGAACTGAAGCGCTTACAATCAGAAGCTAAAACGGTGATCAGGGTCAGTATTAATCATCAGATGGTCGGATTAATTGCGGTGGCAGATACGGTGAAACAGGGATCTGCAGAGGCTGTCACCGCATTACACCGTTTAGGATTAAAAGTTGTCATGTTGACAGGAGATAATCAAGCCACAGCGGATGCCATTGCACAAGAAGTCGGTATTCAACATGTTGTTGCAAGCGTGCTTCCTAAGGATAAATGCACTCAAATCAAACGATTACAAGAAGAATATGGATTGGTAGGGATGGTAGGAGATGGGATTAATGATGCGCCTGCCTTAGCACAATCTGATGTCAGCATGGCTATTGGCACGGGCACCGATATTGCGATGGAAACAGCTGATGTCACCTTAATGCGGGGTGATTTGCGTACGGTATCACAAGCCATTAATATCAGTAAAGCCACATTACGCACCATAAAACAAAATTTATTTTGGGCGTTTGCGTATAATATGACACTAATACCCATTGCCATGGGCATATTATATCCCTTTACGGATTTACCCATGATGATACGTACTTTGCATCCCTCACTCGCAGCAGCAGCGATGGCTTTAAGCAGTGTCTCTGTGGTTATGAACAGTTTACGATTGAAAAATCATCGTTTATAACACGGGCTAAGTTAATGAATGAGATTGATAGGTATTGGCTTGAAATGTGCAATGTGGTATCATAAATAATTGATTTTCAGCAAGGACATGAATATGAAAAAAGTAGCCTCTTTACGATATGATGTTATTTTCAAGAAAGCATTCGGTGATCCTGTCATTTTTACAGCTTTTGTACGTGATTTATTA
>DAOVZS010000295.1 GCA_030635005.1 Thiomargarita sp.
AGCAGAAGCGATGGCCTGTGGCGTACCCGTTGTCGCTACCAATTGTTCTTCATTACCCGAAATTGTTGTGGATGGTAAAAGTGGTTTTTTATGTGAACTTGGCAATGCAGCAGATTTTGCAGAAAAAATTAATATTTTGGCACAATCTCCCGAATTGCGACAGAAAATGGGAGAATTTAATCGTGAACGGGTAGAACGTTTATTTACAGAAGAACGGATGATTCAAGAATATCAACAGTTATTTGAAGAGGTGATGGATACACATCATGAATAATGCTACAAAATATACCTCTCTTAAATCAGCTTGAAAAAGCACTATTCCTAAAGTGAACTGATATGTTAATAAAACAGTATTTTCGTCATTTATATCTACGTACAATGCAAAAGGCTTATGATTGTGCGTATGAAGAAATTGTCAATACTCTGTCAGAAAATGGCGGAAAATGTCTAGATTGTGGTGCTTCGGAAGGGAAACATTTTGATTATTTGAAACAACGCATCCAGTTAGAAAAGAAAGCGTATTATGGCATTGAATGGGAACAATCATTAGTGCATAAGGCACTTGATAAAGGTTTGAATATGAAACAGGGTGATTTAAATTACCCTTTACCTTATGAAAATGATACCTTTCAATGTGTTTTTGCCTTATCTTTGCTAGAACATTTATTAAATGGATGTCAATGGATGCGGGAATCTAAAAGAATTTTACGTCCAAATGGACGTTTAATTATTTTAACCCCAAATATCAGTACATTCTTTACAATGGCATTATTAGCAGTGGGTAAGATGCCTTCGAGTGGCCCCCATCCTGATTCTCAAATACTGCTTACAAGTGAAATAGCATCTATACAAGTCAGTGATATCAATAATCCTGATGTGGAAAGTGAGACGCCCGTTCACAGACATTTAGTCGTTTTTAGTTATAGAGTTTTAAAAAAGTATTTAGAATTACTCGGATTTGAAAATATTAGAGGATATGGTTTTGGCTTATATCCTTTTCCAAATTTTATGCAAACTGTATTAGAAAAAGTTGATCCTTATCATTGTCACCAAATGGTTTTTGTGGCCACTAAATCATCTTCAAATAAGCAAGAATCCTAATAATCATGTCCGTTCCCAGAAAGAAAATACTCGTAATGACCTCAACCTTTCCACGTTGGAAAGGGGATTTAGAACCGCCTTTTGTATATGAATTGAGTAAACGATTAAGTCACTATTATAAAGTACATATATTAGCCCCGCATGATAAAGGTGCTGCTTTAAGTGAAAATTTTGATCAGCTCAAAATTACACGATTTCGCTATTTTTTCACAAAATATCAAACATTAGCTTATGATGGCGGTATTTTATCTAAATTAAAGCAAAATCCTTGGCGTTATTTATTAGTACCCTTATTTATGATCGCAGAATGTTGGGCACTGATTCGTTTATTACGTCAAGAACAATTTGATTTAATTCATGCCCATTGGTTGATACCTCAAGGTTTCATAGCCGTTTTGGCATGTGCTTTTTTTAAAAAACCACCGCCTATCTTATGTACTTCTCATGGAGGCGATTTATTCGCATTAAGAGGAAAACTGTTTAAACGCTTAAAACAAATCGTCTTACATCGGGCAACAGCATTGACTGTGGTCAGTCAAGCGATGCAAAAAACAGCGGTGTCAATCGGTGCAGAAGCCTCTAAAATACAAGTGATTCCCATGGGCGTGGATGTGCTTAATCAGTTTATCCCCCCTGTCAATGC
>DAOVZS010000167.1 GCA_030635005.1 Thiomargarita sp.
AAAATACTCTGGTACGCTTACACTTTGGTAAGATTCCTAAAAGTGTATTAAAGCTAGCAAAATCCGCATCTCGTAATAATCATCATCAATATAAACCTTACCAACGCTATTGGGAAGGGACGATTCGCA
Organism: Thiomargarita sp.; assembly: GCA_030635005.1. Classification (GTDB taxonomy): domain Bacteria; phylum Pseudomonadota; class Gammaproteobacteria; order Beggiatoales; family Beggiatoaceae; genus DAOVZS01. The sequence goes on from DAOVZS010000167.1 coordinate 130, forward strand.
AGGAAGGCACCGAAAAACGATTATTAATTTCAAGAGGTGATTTAGAAGCACTTTTACCGCCTTTGACACATATGATCAATTTCTCAGATAATGTCGAAAAAAGAAGAGACATATGGAATCAATTTGTAACATTAGTGACAGGAGATTCTTTTTGTGAAGATCAATTTCTGACAGCAAAAGACTGTAGTGCAAAGCGTAATGGTATTCCAATCACCGCGAAATTTATGGACTATACCCGAGAAGAATTTGTGAATTTGCCTTCCGCTGATATCAATAAGATAATATGTGAAGCTCAAGTGCTTCGTAGCCTGATTCGTCATATGATGTCGAATAAAAAAATCTTGGATATCAAATGGCTGTCTCGTGAAAATTGTGATTTCAAGTTGAATACCACACGTGATCTCAATGGCGATGGTAAAATAGTTGAAAAAGGTATGGGAAATGCAAACTATCCAGAAGATGTGTTCTTTTTTAGCAAGAGTAATCAAATAGAAATGATTTGGTTTCCAGCAGATGCACTGCGTGTAGATTAAAGAATTTTCAGAATAAAGGCACAGCCATAGCACTTTATTCTGTCAATTCTTCTTATATGATAATTTTGGGATCTTTTTTGGGACGATACAAAATACTGATCCGTCCAATCATTTGCACTAGGATAGCACGACTGGAATAACACAGTTTTTCAGTAATCAGGCGTCTTTCTGGTTTGTCTACGCTTGCAATACTCACTTTAATTAATTCATGTACGTCTAAAGCATAATGTATTTCCCTTAAAACATTATCACTTGCTCCTTTATCTCCAATCATGATGATTGGTTTTAAATGATGTGCTAAACTTCTAAGATGACGAATTTGTTGTTTGCTTAACTTCATAAATCACTCCTCAATATTTTAAATAATGTCATATATTACTCATCTCTATCGTTATCCCTTCAAGGGGTTGACACCTGAAGTATTACAACGTGTTACCTTACAAGTGGGTAAAACGATTGCACTGGATCGTCGGTTTGCGTTGGCACATGGCACGACAGAATTTAATGCTGATGCTCCTGTCCATCTGTCTAAAACCAAATTTTTGATGTTGATGAAAAATGAACGGCTTGCTGCTTTACAAACTGCTTATAATGATAACACAGGTTTATTTCAGATACGTCATCATCAAACAGTCCTTGCCAGTGGTGATTTACAGACCAGTGAAGGACGTGAACATATTGAAAACTGTTTTGCGACCTATCTTGGTGATGAAATACGCGGTAAACCTAAAATTGTGGAAGCATCAGGACATAGTTTTTCTGATGTCAATGCCAAAGTATTGTCTTGTATTAATTTAGCTACTGTACGTGATTTAGAAAAAGTATTACAAACCCGCATTGATCCTTTGAGATTTCGTGCGAATGTGTATTTTGAAGGTGTTCCGCCTTGGGCAGAATTAGACTGGATCGGAAAAACATTACGCTTAGGCGGCGCAACGGTGAAAATGCTGAAACCAATAGAACGGTGTGCTGCCACTAATGTGAATCCAGAGACAGCAGCACGAGATTTACATATTCCCAATACACTGTTAAAAAATTATGGACATCGTCATTTAGGGATTTATGTTCATGTGATTGAAAAGGGAGAAGTGACTATAAACGATGATTTTTCAATGCTAAAAGAATAAAGGCACAGTCTGGTAAATAGGCACTAGATTCTATCCGTGAGATCAAACTCTGTCAATTCCATCATAAAGGGACTGTCATCCACGACTTTAAAATTTGCCCAATAGACTTCTGATGTTCCAATAGGAGTAATACAGGGTACATATATTATATTTGAGTCTTGTTGATATATGATTTCGCATCCCTGTGATGCCAATCTGACGGATGTGGGTTCTACCAAAGACAGTTCTAATTGTAACGGATCACGTGTTTCAAGAGAAAAAGCAGCATTATGCTGAGTATTTGCGATGTTTACACAGGGTATCTTTAAGGCAGAGGTCATCAGATCATAAGTAGCCGTACACAAATCTGCAGAAGAACGTTGGGGTGTGTATAAGGGTAAATGGCAGCCTTCTGTTTCCCATACCCCATTATTTGAAGTACACTCAATTTCTGTCACACAGCTTTCTATATGTAACGCATCACATTGCAAAACAGGTTCTGACAAATAAATCACGGCTATATCTGTTGCAAGCGCAGACATTTGATTTACTTTAATGGTATCTTCAGTGATTGAAAACACATAGTCATCCATAAAGATAGAACGCTTAACACTAGAATTTGATTGTGTCCACCAATTAGAACATGCATTCCAATAAGTGTGTTGACTTTCAGGTGCACTATGAGAGACACCGCCTCGATAATCAAAACCCTTGTCTACATTAACCTTATATACCAAAAGTCCACTAAAAGTCATCAAATCACCATAAGATCCCCCCGTTTCTGGTTCACTACTCTCACAAATCGTTATGGGCAATGCCAATAATTCTTGGCGACTGAAATAATTGAAAGCCAGATGATTCGTGGCTGCTTCAGAAGTTGACCCCCGTGTTCCAATCACTTCTTTATGCGTCAGTATGGGATCAGTCATATCAGAAACATCAAAAATTTGTAACATGATACCCTGAAACCAAGCAAAATTACCTTGTTCATCAGCATCATAGCCAATGCTTAATAGATGATCGTCATCTATACGGTGCATATAGGTTGAGAAACCAGGTATTTTTAATTCTCCCGCAATTTTGGGAGCGTGCGGAACAGATAAATCAAGTACAAATAGCGGATCTGTTTTTTTGAACGTAACAATATATCCGGTATCTCCAATAAAACGGGCAGAACGTATATCTTCCGTAGGCGCAATATTATCAATTTTTCCGATGACAGTTAGTTGTGTCTCTTGTTGTTCTAAAATAGACACCGTGCTATGTGTATTTGGATTCGGAAGATGACCGCTGGTAGTGGCAATACGAAAATATCCATTAAATTCATCCATAGAAAATTGGTTTAATACACGCCCTTTAACCACACCACTAGCGACGTATTGTGACGAAGGAGGATCTTGAGTTAACTTAAATTTATGAAGCGTGCTGGCTTCTTCTATTTGAAAATCTTCTGGAAAAAACCATGATGATTGTATATTGTCTTGCGAATGCTTAGCTGCAATATAAAGGGCAGACGGTGAGGCATAGACAGCACCCGGTTTACCAATAATGGTATTAGTGACTATGGGTGAAATGCCATTATTGTCTAATGCCAGAATAGAGAGAAAATGTGTGCCTTCCTGCTCTGTGCGATAAAAATTATCACAGGTATCAAAAGCTGTGCTGTTATTTTGGCTATCTGTCATTTGAGGTAACCAATCCTGAAACGGTGCAGCTTGGATGATGTCAAGATTTTTTGTTTTTAATGTATTAAATGCAGTTGTGATGTCAACTTCTGATAGCACCGTCCCACAATATGATACGTTATCAGGCCAATATTGAAGTCTCTCAATATGGGGTTCTGGGAAAATGATGACTGAATAAATAGCATTTCCAATGCGTCTCGAATTTAAATAAGATCCAGAAAAACGCATTTCTCTCAAAAGGCTGGGATGTGTGATTTCGGAGAGATCGAGAATAGTGAGTTTTAATTCACGTCCATCACCCGTGAATTCACAGGTATAACCATACGTACATTCTGTATTATCTATGGGATAATAGGGGTCATAGTCTTGTAGTATAGGTTCTAAAGAGGAATAAATAAAGGCACGTTCCTCATGCACAAACATTTTTTTAGGTTCACCTTCAATATCAAAAGTGGCAATTTCATGACTTTCTTCTGGAGGCCAAGCATCAATAATTCTAAACTTTCCATGTGCCAAAATGTAGATGTAAGCGCCATCATTTTTAACAAAATCAGCCTCATCAACCCCTTGAACTTGTACATTGGTTTCTGAGTAATCAGTCGCTGAGTCATCAGTGGCGGTATCTCCCTCTGCAATGCCGGGAGATAAAACAGACTCATAACACCAAAGTCCTGTTTCTTGAAGGGCATTTTGACGATTAATCTCCAATCTTGTCTCCATATCAGATATTGTGCTTGCTTTCAATTCACTCACCAAGGCGGAACAATTTTCTATGGGTAATAATTGTGTAGCTTGAGTGTTAATAGATAAAGTGAATAAAAACGCAATCATTATTCTCAATGCGATAGCGTTATTCATATTATTCTCTATAATTTAGGATAAGATAATTATCTTATCACTATCAAGTATCAGGAGCAACTGTGGAGTATCTTTAATGTATTGGCGATTATCAGCATTTTATTTTTTTTATTTTGGGAGTATCGGGGCACTCTTACCTTATTTTGGACTTTATTTAAAAGAAATAGGGTTTAATGTACAAGCTATTGGTGAATTAACAGCCATTATTTTAGCGACTAAAATTATTGCTCCCAATCTTGTAGGTTGGATTGCAGATCATACAGGACGATCCATGCAGATGGTGCGCCTAAGTGCTTTTTTAAGCCTCTTATGTTTTTTAGGGGTGTTTGTAGGGCATCGTTATTTATGTCTTGTTTTATTATTAGGCAGCTTTAGTTTTTTTTGGAATGCTGTTTTTCCACAATTTGAAGCGACTACCTTTGCCCATCTCGGTGAACAGTCTGAACGTTATAGTCATATTCGTTTATGGTGTTTTATCGGTTTGATTCTTTTAGTCGTCTTATTCGGTGTGTTATTTGAATTGATCAGTATCACCTTATTACCTGATTTATTCATGATATTATTAATAGGTATTGCGTTAACAAGCTTATGTGTGCCCGAAAAAATAAATAAACACAAATCTACTTCTA
>DAOVZS010000261.1 GCA_030635005.1 Thiomargarita sp.
AGAGAAAAAAAATTAACGGTGCGATAATGAATTTGTTCATATTTTTGTGCTCTTGCGTGTTAGTAGGTATTGAGATAAGAAAGGTCTCATAAATTTGATTCTCCAAATTAATCTTAAGTAAAGTATTATAAACACAAAATCTATTAGGTAAATTAAAAAAATATTTTAACATGAATATTTAAGTCTGGTCAAGTGTTTTTGAGTATTGTCCCCGATGAATACATTTTTGAGCTAACTGATAATTCTATAATCCTGAAAATGCTGATTCAGACAAGATTGTATGATATCATAACATACATTGAAATTCTACAAGAGAAAATTTTTATGGAAGTCATCCCCTTAAAATTTGGACCGATGTTTAAACATGCGTTTGGGCAACCTGATATTTTTTGTCAATTTGTCAAAGATATTTTAGGCATAGAAATTAACATCACCGAAGTCCATACCGAATATGAATACCCCAAACCCATTGGTTTTGTACGTAGTATTTATGATTTATTTGCCGAGGATACAGAAAAACGTATCATTGTAGAAATACAACATGTTAAAGCAGAGGATTTTTTTGACCGTTTTTTATACTATCATTTAATCAGCATGGTAGAGCAAGTAGGGGGTTATAAAGAATATGCTTTTGAACGTACGGTGTATACGATTGTAGTGCTTACCAGTACACCCCGTGACGGTACAATTAATTTCAGCGGTGCTATCAGTGATATGAATCCTGTCAGTATCGATGATGGAAAGGTGATTGACGTATACCCTCACCGCTTAATTTTTCTCTGCCCTCGTAAAGTCAATGATAAAACGCCACCGCTCATCAAAAAATGGTTACAATTTATTGAAGATTCCCTAGACGGTGAAATGAATGAAAAAGACTATCAGCATTCCCCTTGGAAAAAAATCCTTGAAACGATTCGGGAAAAGACCATTGCACCCAAATTATTATCAGAAATAAAAGATGATGTTGCTTGGGAAAAGGCAAAAGAACGTTTTGCGAAAGAAGGGAGAGAAGAAGGTCTGATAACGGGTATGGCAAAGGGTAAACAAGCTGGGATTGCCGAGGGTTTACAACAAGGAAAACTCAATATTGCCAGCGCGCTATTAGATATCTTAGACGACAAAACAATCGCCCAAAAAACCAAGCTAAGCATTGCTAGAATTAGGAAATTGAGAAAGGAAGGCTGATTTTTTGGATCTAGGGGCGAGAAGGCACAAGCTACAGACTATTGATTGTGTTTATGCCTGTGCCTTCCTTCGCCCTAACGGGGCTTAACTATCGAGGCAACTGCTTTCATAAGAATTCTCTCTTATGAAATTCAATTCATGTTATGATACCATATAACCATAACAAAAGCACCATCAGCCGGATGTAACGGCGTGAGTGGATGGGTTAAAACGGTGCCAATCAAAAGCAGAACCCGGATCTGTCTTACGACCAGGTGCAATATCACAATGTCCCACAATCCTATCTTTGTTTAATAAAATAGGCCACGTGTGTTGTAATAATGTTGTTAATGAGATTAAAGACGCATACTGTTCATCAGTATAAGGCAGATCATCACAGCCCTCAAGTTCAATGCCAATAGAAAAATCATTACAACGAGGACGACCCGCAAAACATGACACACCCGCATGCCAAGCACGTTGTTGTAAAGACACATATTGCGTGATATCACCGGTGCGTTGAATCAAAAAATGAGCAGAAACACGCAAATGGGCAATCTCAGCAAAAAAGGGATGTGCAGTGTGATCTAACTGATGTGTAAATAATTGATCAATATAAGCCCCCCCAAATTGTCCCGGTGGTAGGCTAATATTATGAATCACTAATAATTCAATGGGTTCACCCGCAGGACGATCATCGCAATGCGGTGATTTACAATGGCGTACGCCTTCTAACCAAGCGTTATGAGTATCTAGTGTCATAAAAAAATTATTTTAAGTGCCAATTGCCAATATCAGCATTCGCATCAATCCCATCTGCTTGACCATCTGCGCCTAAAGAATATAGATCAAAATCCCCATGTACACCAGGACTCAAATAATTATAAGGAAATCCCCATGCATCAAGTGGGACATTATCAATATAACCGCCCCTACGCCATTGACGCGCCTCTGGAGGCACAGAAGATTTCATAACAAGGGCTTCTAAGCCTTGATCTGTGTTGGGATAGACATAATTATCCAATTTGTATAATTTTAAAGCTGTGTCAAGTGCACGAATATCTTGTTTAACTTTCGCACGCCGTGCGATATCAGGATTTTCCATAATCTTAGGCACTACTAAAGCTGCTAAAATACCCAAAATGACCACAACAACCATGACTTCAATCAATGTAAAACCACTTGTATTCTTTGTATACATATCGCAAAATGCCTATTAAACTTAACCCATAAAAACTGACAATAACATGCAATTATTTGCTTTTGGTCTTAATCATAACACAGCCCCTATTGAAATACGTGAACAAGTTAATTTTTCGCCAGAGCGACTGACACATGCTTTACATGACCTTATGAATCGTGATTTAGTACAAGAAGTCGTCATTATTTCAACCTGTAATCGCAC
>DAOVZS010000087.1 GCA_030635005.1 Thiomargarita sp.
AATCAGATCTTGTTTTTCACCCGCACTTAAATGAAGTGGTTTGAGTCTGATATCTTTATGGCTATCTTCACCGCCTCCATGGTTGTAAAAATCAATGACTGCTGTCAAAGTCTGTAACATGCCATTATGCATATAGGGTGCCGTGTATTTCAATTCTCGCAATGTGGGTGTCATAAATTTTCCCATATCACTGCCATCTGCGCGATGTGTTTGTATATGTGCCCCTGGATCTCGTTTTAAGTTCATATAGTTTTCAATACCCATGAACATAGCATACGCAATAAACGTTTGATGGCGTAAGGGCTGCAGGAAGACAGCAAGATTTTCAGGTACTCCTGTATTGTGTGCGAGGTTGTCTGATAACAAGGGTCCATCATGACAGATAATACACTGTGCTTTACCTTCAAAGAGTATTTGTCCGCGTTCTGCTGCCTCGCTCATGTGACCTAAATCAAAAGGAGCATTACGAGAAGTCAAGGTTTTTAAATATTCAGGAATGGCTTGACGGACTTTACCATTAGAAGGTTCACCATATCCCGCTGCCTTAAACATTTCTAAATATTTTGGATCTTGTTTCAGGCGTTCTTGCATGAGACGCATATCCATATTCATAATATAGTCTTCGGTGATCATGCCACGCGTCACATCATTAAGATTCGTGCCAATACGCCCATCATGCATCCAAACTGTTTTATGTGCAGTATTAATCATTGTGGGTGCATTGCGAAAATACAAATTACCTGGATACCCGGGTGACAAATCTTCTTTTGAAGAAAATCCATTATCAGGTTGATGACAAGTCGCACAAGATATGGCTGCATCTCCTGATAAGCGTGCATCAAAAAATAATCGCTTTCCGAGTTCCGCTTTGGCTTGGTTAATGTCAAAAGTGGGCAAAGAACCAATATCCGCTATGATATGAGGTGTACATGCTAGGCTAACTAAGAACGTTATCAATCGAAGAAGCCTAACGGTGTGTTTTCTCATTGTATCTTTCTCCTATACAAAAAAAGTTGATAAACTTTTGAGAGAATGGGGGGGAAGTCGTTAGTTTTTAAAGAGATTATATTTTAAAATACAGTAAATCGCACGTACTCCATCTTTCCAATTAATTTTCTTGCCTTCGTCATAAGTACGCCCATAATAAGAAATCCCTACCTCGTAAATCCGACAGCCCCGTTTGGCGAGTTTAGCGGTGATTTCAGGTTCAAATCCAAATCTATTTTCATGTATCACAATGGATTGAATGATGTCACGCTTAAATACTTTATAACAGGTTTCCATATCTGTTAAGTTCAGATTTGTAAACATATTAGACAGTAGGGTTAGCAGTTGATTGCCTAAACTATGCCAAAAAAACAACACTCTATGTGGTTCGCCGCCTATAAATCGAGAGCCATATACAACATCTGCCTTACCTTCTAAAATGGGTTGGACTAATTTCGGATATTCATTGGGATCATATTCAAGATCTGCATCTTGAATAATCACCAAATCTCCCGTGGCTGCCTGAATACCCGTTCGTAATGCAGCCCCTTTACCTTGATTAACATCATGATATATCACACGTGCGACCTGTGATTCAAAGGTATTTTTCAAGACCTCACGGGTACCATCAGTGGAATAGTCGTCAACAATGATGATTTCTTTATCAGGATAAGGAGAAGCATTCACCTTCCTGATGATGTCATGGATAGTGTTTTTCTCATTATAACAAGGGATAATAATAGAGAGTGTTGTCATATGCTTGTCCACTCAATCTTCAACATGTACCATAGGGACTGCATCCTGACGAATGGCATGCAATATCTTGAGTATGCCATTTTGATATTCAAGCACTACTTTTTTGATCGCGTCGTCATCCTTTAAAGTATCTATTAACAGTGCATCTAAATCTTTCAGCCCTTGATCGAAAAATAAATCAATATCTTTAGGAGAAGGATTGGTCAAAATAACCGAAGTATCAATGATTTCGTTTTCTTTTTTAAAAGAAGAAAATTCACATTCCAATAAATTTTCGTCACATCTTTGCGTTGCCATTAAAGATTTAATGTGAGCTTTAAACGCATCATAATCACTGATTTCATCCTGAAAAGCATGACAAAACTTGCCCACTAGAAATACGCCCGCGCCTATGAGCAATATACTTAAAGAGTCAATATTTTTTTTGCGTTCTTCTTCAGGTGCTGCACTGACTAAAGAAGATAATTTTTGAAGAATGTTCTGATCTTCTGGCGTGTTAAAATTGAGATCGTAAATAATATTAATCCCATTATATTCTCGCACGGGCATTTCACGAGTCTCATCTAAAGGAATCACGTCACCCTTTTCAAATAATTCTCCTGTACCTTTAACAATATACACGCCATCTTCTATCGCCACCACTTCTGCTGAAATAAAACGTCCCGAATCGGGTAAGCGGGGATCATGTTCAATCCCTATGGGTAGAAAATGTGTATTAATTTGTTCAGCTAAGGTATTTAAAGCCTCTTCGCTTAAAACATCTTTTTCACCGTTGACTTGCGAGGAGGCTAAGGTCATTTCAACTTTTTTCATTATATTCCTTGACTGTTCCGGAAGGATTGGTAAAACTATCGTTTAATTGTTCTACATATTGATTCACATTATTTAAAATTTCACCGATTTGTTTGCGCATTTTCTTACCCCAACCCACAGGTTGATGAATAAATAAAATCAAAAGCGCACGCCAAGACGATGTATTTTTACGAAAAGCACGCATGATACCATCTCGCGTAAATTCTTCTGTGATCGTCGTACGAATATGCTTAAGCATTCTCTCTCTTACCATGCTGCAAATCTTAAGATGTAAAAAAATCATACTCACAATCAATAGACTACTGAATATTTTAAATGTGAGGGGTTGTGACAGATCGGGTATACTCATTTGAGTAGTCGCCAACCATAACCCTCCAAAAATAGCTAAAAATGTCACTACTCCTAATTCTGTCCAATACACCATTTTTTTCCATTCTTGAATCAAATCTTGTAATTGTGGCACAATCGTATATTCAAGTTTTTTTGCAGCTTCTTCAAGCATACCGATGACACGATAAGCCCGTTCTCTTCCAATCGTGCCCATACGTTCATGAATTTCTTTAAGATCGGCTTGACACTTTTTATTAATACGTTCAGTAATGGGGGTTTCTTTAATAGGGATACAGCGTTCAGGATTGTAAATACGAAAAAAACGTCCTGTTGTCAAACCAGCCTGTGCTAAGGATCTTTGCCATGCTGCCACCACCTCTTCAGGATTATCTTCTCGGGTGGTAATATCCATTTGGTTTAAAATATATAAAAATTTATTTGAATCTGGACGTTCAATGGTATTGGCGACTAAATGTTTTAAAGTGTCACGCATCGTTCCAGGTTCAGGATGACGTGCGTCGAAAAAAACCAGCACTAAATCTGATAAAGCAATAATATGTTCTGTGAGACGTAAAGTAGAACTTCGTTGCCTATCCGCATCAAATCCAGGAGAATCAATTAAAATTTTTCCCCGTACTTGTTCACTGGGACAGGTTTTTAATTGTAAATAAGCATCAATACGTTGATCATTTTCAGCTGTTAATTCAAGAATATCACGACTGATGCGATAAAAAGGAAAACGGGGATCAGCATCTAACGCAATACCCGGTAATGTTTTAATCTGATCATCGCTGCTAAAACAAATCACTGTAAATTTATCATCAAGTGCTTGTGTGGCGGTTTGTTGTAAATCATGTTTAAGATAATGATTGATAAACGTTGATTTCCCTGATGAATATGCTCCCAGCACTGAAATCATAGGCCACCATGATAAGCGTGTCGCATAAGATTCATCTGGACTTAAAAAACCTAATTTGTACGCAACTTTATCAAGAAGACGAAAACTATCTACGATTTCAGGGAAAATCGTATGTTCTTCTTTAAGATGTTCTTTTAATTTGTTGAGTCTTGTGTCAAGTCGTGACATATTACCTCCGCCTTAAGTTTAGATGTGAAAAATCTGCTTCTTGCAACTTTAACATCTTTTTCAATCTGTCTTTTAAGAGCTTCAAAAGACATAAAGTGCTGTTCATCGCGTATTTTATGCACAAATTCTATTTCAACATATCGCCCATAAATATTTTGATTAAAATCAAATATATGGACTTCTAATAACAAGGTATGACCATCCACTGTTGGACGTTTTCCTAAATTGGCAATAGCAGGTAAAGGTTTTTCTGTGATTCCATGCATTTTGACTGCAAATACACCCTGCAAAGGAGATACTTTACGGTGCAGAAAAATATTAGCGGTAGGAAATCCTATGGTACGTCCTCGTTGGGCTCCAGCTGAAATTCTTCCCCACAAGGTATAAGGACGTCCTAATAATTTAGCCACACATGTTAAATTGCCTTGTCGCAAAGCATAACGCACACGAGTACTGCTCACCCGTTGCTCTTCCAAGATAAAAGTATGTTGACTTTCTATTGTAAACCCATACTGTTCGCCTGCTTTTTGTAAGGTAGAAAAATTACCCTGACGCCCTTTCCCAAAACAAAAATCATCACCAACAACCAAGTGACGTACCCCTAAACCCTCTACTAATACATCTTGAATAAAGTCAGTTGCTGATAATGCAGCCAACTGTGCGTTAAAACGCAAGCATAAGACTTGTTCAACACCATACTGATGCAATGTCGTAATTTTTTCACGCAACCGACTTAAACGTGTGGGTGCAGTATTGGCCCGCCAAAATTCCTGTGGTTGGGGTTCAAAAATAATGACCACCATAGGCACTTGTAATATTTTGGCTTTAACAGACAATTGTTGCAAAATAGCTTGATGACCTAAATGTACGCCATCAAAATTACCTATTGTGGCCACACAAGCTTGAGGGTAGGAACGTAATTGAGAGAGATTCCTAATCAATTTCATTTTATTTCAAAATAACATGGCGTAAACGAAAACCAAAAATGGCTAAACTGGCAAAATACACCAACATTCCTGCAATAATCCAAGCTGATAAATGTAAAATTTGTTCTAAAGTCCCTCTATTCAACCAATCTGACAATGATCCGCTTCCCCACCAGAGTAACAATGCCATGACACTATTAGCAAATATAATACGCCCTAAAAAAATACGCCAACCTGGTTCTGGTTGAAAAACCTTCTCTTGACGTAAGCCACGATATAATAATCCTGCATTTAATAATGCTGCTAATGAGGTTGCTAATGCTAAACCCGCATGTGCTAAGGGGATAATAAAAGCGATATTTAATATAATATTAGTCAACATCGCAACCACGGCAATTTTGACAGGTGTACGGGTATCTTGACGCGAATAAAATCCTGACGCCAACACTTTAATTAACACAAAACCAACTAATCCAAAGGCATAAGCGATTAAACTCCGTGCAGTCATCATAACCTCATGTGTTCCAAATTTTTCATTATGAAACAAAGTAGTTAATATCGGTTCTGCTAATATGATCAAACCCAACATCGAAGGAATGGCAATTAAAAATACACAACGTAACGCCCAATCTAAGGTTTTATTAAACGTGTGCATATCATTTTTTGCCACAGATCTTGATAAATCGGGTAACATCACCGTTGCCAAAGCAAGTCCAAAGATGCCTAATGGAAATTCCATTAAGCGATCAGAATAATATAACCAAGATACGCTCCCTGAGACCAAAAAAGAGGCCATCAAGGTATCTATTAATAAATTAATTTGAGAGACTGATACCCCAAACAAAGCAGGTATCATTAAACGATAAATCTGCTTAATGCCTTCATCATGTCGATTAAATCGGGGACGTGGTAATAAATGCAAGCGATATAAGAAGGGTAATTGAAAAACTAATTGTATAATACCGCCAAAAAATATAGCATACGCCAACGCCATCACAGGTTGATCAAAATAAGGAGCAAACCATACAGCTGCCACAATCATACACACATTGAGCAAGACAGGAGTTAAAGCAGGTACCGCAAAACGTCCATAAGTATTTAACACCGCACCTGCAAAAGCAGTTAAGGCGATAAACAATAAATAAGGAAAAGTAATTTGCAACATTGCAACTGTGAGATCATACTTCACTTTATCTTGAAAAAAACCAGGTGCAAAAATAAATACTAATATGGGTGCGAGCAATAGCCCTATCATTGTCACCGCAAGCAATATGCTACCTAAACTGCCTGCAACATGATCCACTAAATGCTTGACATCAGTGGGAGAACGTTTCGTTTTATACTCTGTCAAAACTGGCGTGAATGCTTGTGAAAAAGCCCCTTCTGCAAACAATCTACGCATAAAATTGGGAATTTTAAAAGCAATAAAAAATGCATCTGTACTTGCACTTGCTCCAAAAACATGTGCAATGACTACATCACGAATAAACCCTAAAATACGGGAAATAAAGGTGAGTCCACCGACGACAGCAGTAGATTTAAGAAGTTTATTACTCAAAGGATTGTCCTAATCAGCGTGTAGGGCGATGAATATTGACCTTATGGGTATTTTGAGGTTCATCAGTATAATGTGGACGTGCTGAGGTACTCATGCCTTCAGCCTTTGCCAATTCTTGTTCACGTGTTGTAATAAGCATAAGACATAACCTAACATCTTGAACAGTCTGTTCAGATAAAGGATATTTATCCCTTGAATTTGGGGTAATCTCCTTAATAATATTGCTTAAAACCTTACGCATACTGACCATAATCTGTTGTTCTTTAGAGAGTTCATCAAAACCCATCAATTTTTCCTCATTATTAAACTTGTCATTAAAAACTATATAGTATAACCTATCTATATTAAAGCAAAAATGCTTAGGAGATCATTGAATGCCTAAAATATTATTAGTAGAAGATAATGAATTAAATCTTGATATGCTGACAAGACGTTTAAAACGTAAAGGTTTTGAAATGGTGATTGCTCAAAATGGAGAAGAAGGTGTCAAAATAGCACATCAAGAACTTCCTGATTTAATTTTAATGGATATGAGTTTACCTGTCAAAGATGGATGGACTGCAACTAAAGAAATTAAATTAGCATCAGATACACAACATATTCCCGTCATTGCTTTAACAGCACATGCGATGTCTGGAGATCGGGAACAAGCACTGGCTGCTGGTTGTGATGATTATGATACTAAGCCGATAGAATTGCCAAGATTACTTAGTAAAATGAATGCCTTATTACTGAAAAAACAAAATTAGAGATTTATTATGAGCAGGGTAGATAATGGCAAAAGCAATGAAGATATTGCATTAGTAGATATGGGATATGATTTACTCACGCCAATTAGCACTCTCAAAGTATATATTGAGATGCTCTTAGAATATTCGAAGACACAATGTCAGGATTTTATTCCTGATATCAATAAAATGTTAGAAGCAGCGGACGATTTGTCCACCTCAATCACACAATTATGTTCTCAAAATAATGCTCATCATAATGAAATTAATTTTGAAACCTTAACAACCACTATCAGTCATCAGTTACGAAATCGTATTAATGTGATTATGGGTTTTGGTGAAATGTTACTAGAAGATATTGATAAAAAAAATCATCCTGAAGCTGCCACAGGATTGCAAAAAATTGTGACATCAGTTCGACGGTTGCTGATTTTGATTGACGATTTATCTTACATTTATAAAAACTCTAAACCTAATAAAACTAAAGTGATAGAAGATGACCTATCTATCATTTCTAATGTATCAGAACCGACTACTACTGTCAATCCGGAAAGATCTACTTCCTTGTTTAAGGCAGGAGGATGCGAACAACTTGATTTAGGAACTAAATCCGCTTCATTATTAGTGGTAGATGATGATGAAAGTAATCGTATTTTATTATCACGACGTTTAAAAAGACAGGGATTTGAGGTTAAAGAAGCACAAACAGGTCGACAAGCCTTATGTATTATTCGTAATCAACATTTTGATTTAATATTACTTGATATCCGTATGCCAGAAATGAATGGTTATCAAGTGTTAAAAACACTCAAAAAAGATCAGAAATTCAGTCATATTCCTGTCATTATGATTTCAGGATTAGATGAAATTGATAGTGTGGTTCGTTGTATCGAATTAGGGGCAGAAGATTATTTACATAAACCTCCTAAACAAGTTATTTTAAATGCTAAAATTTCTGCTACATTAGAACGTAAGCGGCTACGTGATAGTGAGCGTGCTTTATTACTCAATATTTTTCCACAAGAAATCGTAAATCGTTTAAAATATGGAGAAAAAGAGATTGCTGATGATTTTGATGAAGTCACCGTCTTATTTTCTGATTTGGTTGGATTTACAGAATTATCAGCTAATATTCCTGCAAAAATATTAGTAAAAAAACTAAATACTATTTTTTCCGCTTTCGAT
>DAOVZS010000052.1 GCA_030635005.1 Thiomargarita sp.
ATTGCCTAAATTGACACAACTTCCATTTAATAACTGATGTTACGCACTCTGTTTCTAAAAAGCAAAATCAACTACACGGATTATATTTAAGCAAGGATAAGGCACAACCAAGAGTGGGTTTATCCTTGCTTAAATATAATCCGTGTAGTTTAATGCCTGTGTTTATGCCTGTGCCTGTAGCTTGTGCCTTCGCCCCAGCGGGGCTTAATAATATAGCCAGGGGTAGGTTTCGTGATATAGATTATGCAAAACATTGCAGGTATTGTTTCATTGAAATTGGCATTATGTGATATCTCACCCCTGGAGTTAAAAAATGGAAATATGCTTTTTAGAAGAAGAGTGCGTAACATCAGTTATTAAGTTGTTCTTGAGGGAAAGAACAGCTATCAATACAATCCTCAAGTTTTTCTATGAGTTCAACGTTGTCTATAGGCACTACCGTCAAAAAAAGCTTATGTTCGTATACTAGGGTTAAAGGTTTTTTTTCGGTACCTGCAATATTGAGGATTTCTTTTAAAGTTGGGCGTGTATCAGAAATATCAGAGTTCTCCTGAAAACAGGATTTGTGTTGGTTATTATAGCTTGAGTTATTGGCATGCTGATTAATACCTCAATTAAAAAATCATAAAGACCACTTTCCGAACGGAAAGTGGTTGATATTGATAACTAACTATCTATTAATATCTTGGACGACGAGGACGTTCTTCTCTAGGACGTGCTTGATTCACTTTTAAATTACGTCCTTTAACCAAACTGCCATTCAAAGCTTTGATCGCTTCTTCAGCATCAGCTTGTTTGGCCATTTCAACAAAACCAAAGCCTTTGGATTGACCCGTATATTTATCTGTAATTATATTTACGGTTGAGACTTCGCCATACTCTGCAAAAAGTTCGCCCATTTCATCTTCTGTCACGCCGTATGACAAATTGCCAACATATATATTCATCTATAGAACTCTCTTCATTGTGCCTTGTTCGGAAAGAGACTATCGTATAAACAATGACACAAATTAAACGATAGTTTTTCGCACATGCGACTTAAAATTTCAGGTCATCCAAAAATCTTTCTTAATAATACACTCTTTTTTTTAATTTTTCAAGTAATACGCAAAAATTGTCACCGAGTGAGTGCCATAAATAGCTGAGGTAGTTTCTCAGGTAAACGTTCTAAACGATCAATGACAGTATAATGACTTGCACCAAAGATGTCAGAAACATACGAATCTGCTTGTGCATCTAAAGTAATACAATATGTGGTAATGCCTTGACGTTCTAACTCATTTACCGCTATATGCGTATCATTTTTGAGATAATGGATATCTTGTACATCAATATCTGACGGCTCACCATCGCTCAGAACAAGTAACAATTTTTTCTCTTCACGACGTGGCTCAAGATATTTCCCCGCATGACGCAAAGCAGTCCCCATACGTGTAGAATAACCTGCTTGCATCGCAGCAAGACGGCTTTTAGGAATATCTCCCCAAGATTCTGTAAATCCCTTAAAATGCGTATAACGTACTTCATGTCGTGTATTAGATGAAAAACCTGCAATAGCAAAAGGATCACCTAAGGATTCCACAGCCCAAGCCAGCATAGACACAGCTTCTTGGCTAAGCTGCAAAATACTGCAGTCTCCCCCTTCAGCGGTGTCATTAATAGATTCTGATAGATCAAGTAATAATAATACTGCGATGTCCCGTCCATCCTTAACATGGCTTTGATAAAAACGTGTATCAGGAACACAACCTGCCCGAAAATCGGTCATGGCTCGAATCAGCATGTCTAAATCAAGATCATCACCTTCATGTTGATAGCGTACACGTTTACGCTGTTGAGGTTTCAGTAAATCAACTATTTTTCTCAACTGCTTTGCTAACAATTGATGTTTTTCCAACAATCGATCAATAAGACTGGGATCACCGGGTGCTTGAATCGCCTCATACACCGTTGCCCAATCAGGACGATAACTTTGAATTTGATAATCCCATTCTGGATAATGTTGAGGGGGTAAAACATTGTCATCCACCGCTTCATCTGGCTTATGATTACTGGCACCGTGATCCGAGTGGAAATCATCCTCATCATCTGTATCTTCTAAAAACATCCATAAATAACGATTATCATCACGATAACTGACTTCCGTATCTTCAAACCATACCTTTGGTTTACGGAAATTGTGATCATAAATTTTTGTGAGATACGCCACGCCTAATTCTGTGCTTATTGCGGTGTTATAAGGATCTTCATCCATACGTTGATAGAATTTTTCAACATATTCTAATAGTACAGGATCAGTATAGGGATGTGCGGGATCTAAACAGGCACGGGAGAGCATGGCTAACTTATGACGAATACAAGCGTATTCTTCGGGACATGCCCCATTTTTAGGAATAGGATGTAGCGACTGCCATAAGGGACGTAACCCCGGATAACGACGTATTGCCAACGTTTCAACACGTGCATCTTCAAAAGTCTCTATGGTCAAATGTTGAAAACTACTAAAATTGTCAGCTAAATAAGGTTTAGACCACAAATGATGGGCAGCCATGTGTGCAATCATAGCGTGATAACGCTGAATACCCGTGACATCAGTAATATCATCATAAACATCAGGCAAATGAAACCCTAATTGATCAAGATGAGGACGGGGTTGGCGTAACGTGTCAAAAGCCAAAGAATAGGGACGACATTCTATCGTCAAATCCCATAAAGCACGTAGAGACAGCTTGAGTTGACGTTCGTGATCGATATAAAGTGTCCCATGTCGTTCACGTTGTAAAATGGCGTAGGCATCTGCTGTTTCTAAATTGAAAAAATCACCTAAACGATGGGGTTGTTCACGATAAGCACGGATACCATAATGAATCCAGTTTTTTAAGCCACCGATACTCAATTGATTCATCAAAAAAACAACACGTCCTAATAAAGGAATTAAGCCTTCTTTAGCCTCTTCAGCCATTTGAGATACAAGTTTGAGCCATTCACGCGACATATCGCTATTTTCAAAACGGCGACACACGGCAGGTAATGTAGTGAGAAAAGGATTAATAGCAGGTCCTAAAAGTTGTGCAGACAATGTTTCTGCCAATTCTGTCACATCTTGAATAATCTGTTCATCGGTTAAACGCACGATTTCGGGCATATCTTCTAGGAGAATCAGTACTAATTCTTTACCTCGTCCTAAACCACATACGCGACTGGCAGCTTCTAACCACGCTTCAATCCCCTCAGGCGTCATCACCTCTTTAGCTTCGCACAAACATCCATCAAAAATATCATCAATATTTTGGACACTGCACCGTAATTTGTTACGATAGTCTTGTAGAGTCATCTCTTTATCCGAAAATCATTTCCACCGCATTATTTAGAGTTGCCCGAATATCAGGATCATCGGTGATAGGACACACTAATGCCATTTTACTGGCTTCGATCGGTGAAATTCCTGCTTTGATTAAAGTGCCTGCATACACGAGTAAACGTGTTGAAATCCCCTCATCCAATCCATGTCCTTTAAGATTACGGGCACGTTGGGCGATATGTACTAATTTCTTACTTTGTTCAATATCCAAATTGCTTTCTTTGCAAACAATATTGGTTTCGATTTCTTCAGAAGGATAATCGAAATCTAAGGCGGTGAATCGTTGCTTGGTTGATTGTTTGAGATCTTTCATCAAACTTTGATAGCCAGGATTGTAAGAAATGACAATTTGGAAATCAGGATGTGCGACGACTAATTCACCCTTTTTATCAAGGGGAAGGACACGTCGATGATCAGTAAGGGGATGAATCACGACTGTCGTATCTTGACGTGCTTCAACCACCTCATCAAGATAACAAATAGCTCCGATGCGACTGGCCACTGTTAAAGGACCATCTTGCCAACGCGTCCCATCTTTTTCTAGTAGGAAACGACCGACTAAGTCCGATGCAGTCATATCCTCATTGCACGCCACACTGATCAAAGGTTTTTTCAACTTCCAAGCCATGTATTCTACAAAACGGGTTTTACCACACCCCGTAGGTCCTTTCAGCATTACGGGCAAACGCCCTTGATAAGCCGCTTCATATAAGGTGATTTCATTACCAGAAGGGTAATAAAAAGGTTCTTCCGTGATTTGATACTGATCTTGCATACTCATAAATTGTTTACCAAGAATTTTTTTGGGGGAAGGAGTTCAAATCTTTGAACTCCCCATATTGATACTATTTATGTACACCCAGTTTTTCACGCCAGTTAGGATAAATCTTATCCGCATCTGGTGTAAAGGTTTCAAAAGCCCCTCGTAATTCTTCATGTGTTTTGGCATACTCGACTAAATCAACACCTGCTAACCATGCATCACGTGCTTGACGTAGAGATTTTGCACCTGCTGCGCCCCCGCTTTTATGACCAAATGCCCCACCACCCGACGTTTGAATCACATTACAATGTCCTAAGTTCTCAAAGAATCCAGGTAAACGTAACGCATTCATACCACCAGAAATAATTGGCGTAGTCGCTTTCATCCCATTCCAGTCTTGATGATAGAAAAGCCCATCAGCAGAATCACGCTCTAACATATAGGCGAGATTTTTTTCTGTCGCATCACCTTCCATTTTACCGTAGCCCATAGTGCCCGTATGAATACCAGAAGCCCCTTGCATACGTGCCATTTTCATATGCGTCAGCACACTATAACCTCGTTTTGATTGCTGAGAAGTGACTGCACCATGACCTGCACGATGATAATGTAAGAATTGATATGGGAAATAACGTCTACACGTGGTAATAGCAGTAGGTCCACCGACATAGCCATCCACTAAAAATGCGACTTGATCAGCAAACTCACCAAATTCTCTGAGAATAAATTCTCCCCGATAAATCATTTCAAAGGGATCATCAGCGGTGATATTCGCAGAGAAAATCTTAGCTTCCCCAGTTTCATCTTGTGCCCGTTTCATGGCATCTACAATCAATGGAATAACTTCACGTGTGGGTGCAAAGACTTGATTACCTTGGGGTTCGTCATTTTTAATGAAATCACCGCCAAGCCAAAATTGGTAACAGGCATTCGCAAATGGGGCAGGACGTAAGCCTAATTTTGGCTTAATAATCGTACCCACAACCATGCCTCCGTTGACTAAGGGACGACCCAATATCCGCCACATATCAATAATATTCTTATTAGGACCATCAAATAAACGCAAAAATTTAGGTGGCACATAAAAATCAAGCATTTTACCGTATTCTACATCGCCCATACCTTGGTTATTTCCAATCGCCATGGTGAGAAACGATACAATCATCGCACGTCCATCTATCATATTACGGTCAAACAAATCGGTGGGATAAGCAATTTTCATCAATTCCTTTTCTTCATCGATTTCATACACAATTGCATCTACGCCCTTAGTAAAATCATCAGTCGTACAGACTTCTACATTAGTTCCTGTAGATGATTCAGCGGCAAAATGAGCGGCTGTGCCCAAATAGTCAAAAAATCCTTCTTTGGGTTTCATGAGATAAGCACATAATACGTGTTTTCCCCCTTTAATCAGGTCTTCTTCTTTTAAATTCAGATCAGCATAACGATTGGATTGATCAAGAGCCATAATTTTAAGTGTCCAGTTTTACGAGTTTGTATTTATATAATATAGTATTGTCATCTATTTTGACAAGTTGATATGTAGTGATGTTTTACTATATATATTTTAATAGTTATGATTAACTTTATTTTAGGTTTATAAATGCTTATGTGATATACTATAATAAATAATCACAACGCCTACCCTTATTAATCTTTTAAAAAATTTAGTCACTAATATAGGAAGCAAATCATGTTAAAAATTGCTCATTTATTAGTAATACTGCTGATAGTCATGCCGATGACTACGATAGCGCTTGAAATGTCTGATTATATTCAACCTGACAGTACTTTTGATGAGGCTTATTTTACAGGTCGTTTTAATTTAAATAATGGTAATCAAGAACAAACAAGTTTTAACGGCACGATGTTAGGGTATTATGATTTAACGTATAGTACTTTACCCTTTACGTGGAATGTCAGAATGGATGGTGTGACTGATTTCAAAAGAGGCAGTAATGCCACTGATTCTACTCAAAAAAGTTATGATCTCACTGCATCTACCAATATCAATAAGTATTTTGGGAGTACCAGAGGAATTTTTGCATATAGTGCAGTTGATGTGGGGTATCGTAAATTACTTGCTGATGACAACGATGATCCTGACAATAATGTAGCTAATGAACCCTATTATGCAAAAATTGGAGCAGGAATGGGATATGGTCGAATTTTTGATGCCACACCTTTAGCTTATGTATTACGCTTTATTGAAGAATTGAAAAACTATGGGGTGATTATTGGCAAAATCGATGAGCGGGCTTATTTAGAAATGGCTCAGATTATTGCAAGAGAAGATGAATTCAAAAGTACTTATGGATTTCAGGATTATAAACAATATTGGATTGCTGACATTGAAAAAGTGTTGGTTAAATATGGGTGTTTAAAAAATCAAGGCACTGGGTGTTTAAAAAATAATACTTTGGGTGCTTTGGGTATACTCAAAATGCATGACGTTTTATTTGAAGAAAGAGTGAATATTCGTAAGCATGGTTGGACATTTACAACAGGAATTGGATTTGTAGCCTACGATTATAGTGGACATGAAAACGATCCTGCACTCGATTTTGAATATAAGTATACCTTACCCATTGGATATCATTTTCAATTTATAGAAACGCTTCAATATTCTATTCTTTTGAAAGAGGATATTATTAAGAAAATCCATAATAGAATGTCAGTGACTTATGAACTCTCTGATCGAATAGATTGGGAAAATGTATGGGATGTTAAAATTACTTTACCCACAGAAGCCGGTGCTCAGGATCTGACCGCTCATGAGATAAATTCTATTTTTCGCTATTATTTGTCAAATCGTCTTTCAACTGATTTCACCTTGAGTCTGTCGCATGTTGAGGATGATATTGAGAATAATGGTAATGATGATGTAGAAACAGCCATTTTCATAGGTCTTACTTATCGCTTAAAATAAGCCTACTTTACTGACATGCTCTCTCATATATTGTGAAATCTACCAGTCATTCCTTTAAATTTCAAGCCAAAAACGCCTTAAAAAATGTTAATTTACAAAACGCACTTGCTCGTAGCAAAAGTCATTTTATTGATCATCGCCGATCTGCTATTGACGCCTTACCAGAATTTAATGCATTACGTCACAGAGCACGTGATATCAAAGCACATACCTTAGAGCATTTGGATGTTTATTTAGAATTATTTGAAAAACAGGTATTGGCAAGTGGGGGGCAGGTACATTGGGCAGTCACTGCAAAAGATGCGTGTGATGCCGTGCTGGAAATTTGTAAAACGGCTAAGGCACACTCTGTGGTTAAGGGTAAATCCATGGTATGTGAAGAGATTGCATTGAATGCTGCTTTAGAGCAAGCGGATATTGAGGTCGTTGAAACAGATTTAGGAGAGTATATTATTCAGTTGGCACAAGAGCCACCGAGTCATATTATTGCACCTGCTGTCCACAAAACACGTGAAGAAGTTGCCGATTTATTTCGTCATCATCATGGTGAAAAAAAACATTTAGGGGAGATACCTGATTTAGTCAATGAAGCCCGTGCAGTCTTAAGAAGTAAGTTTTTAGCAGCAGATGTCGGGATTACCGGTGCGAATATGCTGGTGGCAGAAACAGGTTCAACCGTGATGGTGACTAATGAAGGGAATGGGGATTTAACCAATACCTTACCGCGTGTGCATATTGTAGTGGCCAGTATCGAAAAAGTGGTACCCACTTTGGAAGATTGCACTACACTATTACGATTATTAGCACGCAGTGCCACAGGGCAAGAGATGACTTCTTATACAACCTTGTCAACAGGACCCCGTCGGGCTAAAGATGTGGATGGTCCAGAAGAATTTCATGTGGTTTTAGTAGATAATGGACGTTCTGAATTACTTGCGGGTGATTTCTCAGAGATGTTACAGTGTATACGGTGTGGTGCTTGTTTAAATCATTGCCCTGTATACGGTGCAATCGGTGGACATGCGTATGGATGGGTATATCCGGGTCCTATGGGATCAGTGTTGACTTCTCTATTCTTAGGTTTGAAAGAAGCGGGAGACTTACCACATGCGTCGACTTTGTGTGGGCATTGTGAAGAAGTCTGTCCGATGTCTATTCCCTTGCCTAAATTGTTACATCAGCTTCGTACCCAAAAACCTCAAACCAAATGGTTGATCGGTTTATGGGCTTTTTTCGCAAAACGTCCGCGTCTTTATCACCGTTTTTCTAGTCTTGTGGGCAAAGTGGGTTATATTCCTTTTATAGGCAGTTGGACTAAAACTCGTCATATGCCCATCGCAGAAAAGGAAACATTTATGACCACTTGGAACAAGAAATAGTTCAGTACATATCAGCCTGACACTTGAGGAATATCCAGAATACCCATAATCACATTGAGTGAAGTTTGTGCATGTTCAAAATCATACTTATCTAAACAGGTTTCCAATTGTTGTAATTCTTCTGAAAATTTTATATCAGTCAACTGCATTTTGATGGAATCTAAAACATCTTCAACATGGACACTCTGCCTTTTAATGAGTGTGGATAATTCAATCAATAATGGGGTGACTACTGACATATCTAAAGGGTTTGTGCTGATGTCTTTCGTTTCAAAGGGTTTGTTATCGGGTTCTAAATTTTGAATAGATTCTAATACTTGTGATAAGGCTTGTTCAAAATTGTCCATCACAATATCATTCAACTTCCTTTGTTTTAAGGCAATTTCCAAATCACCTATTGCTTTTTCTAAGCGATTAGCTGATAAATTACAAGCCACACCTTTGAGGGTATGGTTTAATCTATTCACCCTTTTTAAATCTTTTTTGTCCAGTGCTGCTCTCAGTAAACTGGCAGAATTTTTAAAATCCTTGTAAAAATCTTTGAGTAATTTTTTGAAAAGTTTACGATTGCCGCCCAGTCGTTTTAAAGCGGATTGAAGCTCAAATCCAGGCAGAATATCGGGTAATATTGCATTTGTGTTTGTTTTTCGAGTCTCTTTTTTGGGAATAATGCTTTCTTTTGGTTTAATCCATTTTCCTAATACAGTCAACAACTGATTTTCATCAACAGGTTTAGTAATATAATCATTCATACCCACCGCAAGACATTTTTCTTTATCGCCTTTCATGGCATGAGCAGTCATCGCAATAATAGGGAGTTCATTCTCTGGTCGTTTTTTTCTAATTAACTGAGTGGCTTCATACCCGTCCATTTCTGGCATTTGTATATCCATCAACACAGCATCAAACTCAGTATTGGAAACAGCTGTCACCGCTTCTTTGCCATTATTGGCAATGTCCACGACTAAATCTTGGATTTCTAACGTTTCTCGAGCAATTTTTTGATTAATGAGGTTATCCTCAACCAATAAAATATGTGCACCTGAGAGGTGATTGATGCTTGGATCCGCGTGATCATCGACTGCAATATTTTTTTGTTTGACTTGATACGAAAATTCGGCCGTAAAATGAAAGCTGCTTCCTTTTTCGAGTTCGGATTCTACCCAAATCTTACCATTCATCAGATTCACCAAGGATTTAGAAATAGCCAATCCTAATCCTGTTCCACCAAATTTACGAGTTGTGGTAGTATCTGCTTGCGTAAAAACCTCGAATAAATTATCAATCACTTTTTCTGAAATCCCAATCCCCGTATCTTTAACGGAAAAAAGTAACTTGACACGCGATGTTTCAAAGGCAACTAATGCTATTGTAATGATAATTTTACCAGTTTCTGTAAATTTGAGTGCATTCGTCGTGATATTAATGAGGATTTGTTCTAATCGTAATGGATCCCCAATAAGATGACGTGGGACTTCAGGATGAATGTGTAAATGTAACGCCAATCCTTTTTCTTCAATCTTTATATTAAGTAAATTAAACAGTTTATTTAATATTTCATCCAAATCAAAATGAATACTTTCAAGATTCAACTTACCGGCTTCAACTTTTGAAAAGTCAAGTATGTCATTGATAATATAAAGTAGCGTTTGTGCAGATGAATCTATTTGTGTCAGATAATTGTATTGTTGGGTCGTGAGATCTGTTTTCAACGCGAGCCGGCTTAAACCAATGATGCCATTCATGGGCGTGCGGATTTCGTGACTCATATTGGCTAGAAAATCGCTTTTGGCATGACTGGCGGCTTCTGCTTTTTCTTCGGCTTGTTTACGTTCCTCTATTTCCTGATGTAAGGCTTGATTTGTTTTTAAAAGTGCTTTTGTGCGTTCTTCAACTCGGTTTTCTAAATTATTATTTAAGTTTTGTAAGTTTTTTTCAACATACAGACGTGCAAAGATTTCTTGTTTCAATTGTGCGTTCTTAATTTCTAATTCAAGCTGTTTTTGTTGTATCATCAGGTGCGTTTTGACTCGAATCAATACCTCTTCAGGTGAGAAAGGTTTCGTAATATAGTCAATCCCCCCCACTTGAAATCCCTTTACTTTGTCCATGCCCTCACCCAAAGCACTGATAAAAATCACAGGAATATCACGATTTTCTTTCGAAGCCTTTAAGCGGCAGCATACTTCATAACCACTCAAATCAGGTAATTTGATATCCAAAAGAATGAGATCAGGTCGTTTGGATGCGACTGTTCTCAGTGCCAAATTTCCATTAGGGGCAGGGCGTACTTCATAACCATTTTTACTCAAAAGTTCTATCAGTAGATGTAAATTTGCGGGTGTATCATCCACAACCAGGATATTTCCTTTGCTTTTCTTATTATTCATCTCTCGCTCCGATCAAGCAAAACTAATAGTTTATTATATTCAAAATTATCTGTCAATATTGTCATCTTTTCTGCCAAAATTGCATCCTGTTTTCCAATATCTTCAATACTAGCACTTATGTTTGCCATATTCAATTCAATAAGCGCCTGATGTAACTCGCTCAATAACGTATGATTAAGGTGCGCTAAATCGGATCGCTTTAATGTCACCGCTACAGGCTTGGCAAGGCGCTCTTTATAAAGATAACGTAATCCTAAATGTTTAGCCATTGCGTCATAAATTTCATGTGCATGATAAGGCTTCCGTACCAAATCATGACAACCACTGGTCAGAATTTTTTCTCTATCATTCATAAAAATACTGGCTGTGAGCGCAATAATCTTGCAGTCTGATCCTTCAGGCAGGGCTTTTATCCGTTGGGTAGCCTCATAACCATTCATGACAGGCATCCGCATATCCATCCAAATTAAATGGGGATGCCATTGTTGGAAAATCTCTAATGCTTTTTGACCATTGTCAGCAACACGTACCCTGCTCAAACCCACCGCATATAATAATTTTTTCAACAATAACCTATTTTCTGATTTATCATCAACTACAAGAATCCGATAAATCGTTTGTCCGGGTATAAGACCGATAACGTGGCGTTCTGTTTTTTTAAGTATCACTTCCGTGTTTTTTGATAAGGTTACAGGAATATCAAAGCAAAACACAGAACCTTTGCCGAGCGTGCTCTGCACATGAATATCCCCGCCCATCAGTTGAATATAACGACGGGTGATGGCCAATCCCAAACCAGTGCCTTCAGCCACACCCTTGGCACTACTGACTTGCACAAAAGGATCAAAGATGGTCTCTAATTCTGCGGGGGCCATACCTTTTCCAGTATCTTCAATTTCAAAAGATAGGCGTTCTTCCACACAACGCACGCGTATCACCACGCCGCCTTCTTCGGTGTATTTAACAGCATTACCAAGTAAGTTAATTAATATTTGGCGTAGTTTACGGACATCGGCATTGAGATAGCAGGGCAAATTTGGATCAGCGTCTAAGTGAAACGATAAGCCTTTACTTTCAAGCCGAAAACATATCATATCTTCAATATCTTTGAGTGTTTGAGAGACATCGAAATCTTCTTTTTCTAACGTGATCCGTCCCGCTTCAATTTTAGACATATCTAACACATCATTAATGAGCGATAATAAATGTTCACCACTACGAATGATAATACTAAGATTTTCTTGCTGGGTGGTCTCTACGGTCATTAAGTGGGAAAAACCGAGAATAGCATTCAAGGGAGTGCGGAGTTCATGACTCATATTTGAGAGAAATGCACTTTTGGCTTTATTGGCACATTCTGCCACCTGTTTCGCGTTTTCTAAGGCGTGATTAGCCGTTTCCAACTGAGTAGTCCGTTCTTTTATTTTATGGTAAAAGCGTGTATTACAAATAGCTAAACTACACACATCAACAATATTGTTTGCCAAATTTTGATAATGCGTTTTATATTGCGGAAAAGTAATATGAGTTAATTTTAGAATACCCACCGTTCCTTTCTGATGTTCAAATCGCAACATAAAGCTGTTTCCTGATTCAATCCAAGCATATTTGTCTGTAAACGTCATAAGATTATTTTGAATAATCTCATTATCTGCAGTAGGTAATGGCCAAGCATGCAGTGTTTGAGGTTTATCGTCCTGCACAGACAAGTAAAACAAGGTTTGTGGTGCAAACAGCATAACAAATATATCTATTATTTTTTCAATCACTTCTATTTCATGAATTTTTTGGCTTAATTGACTGATTAGATCTAAAGCCATCAAGTAATCTGCATTTTGTTTACGGATAAGTTTGAATTTTATTGTGGATTCTGCTTGCCTGAATATTTTAGTCAAAAATAGCGTGATGAAATCTAAACCGATAGGCACAATTTCAAAAGGACGTTCAACAAAATGAGAAAATTCTTTTAGATATTGTGTACTCTTAGCGTCAATCTCTGTATCAAGTAATACTAATTTAACACAAAATTCTTTAAAAAAGTCACG
>DAOVZS010000111.1 GCA_030635005.1 Thiomargarita sp.
GTGTGTGTGAAGATTGTCACACATTAGAAGTCGCTGGTTTTTTAAAAGGTAAGCATGGTATACGCTTAGCAAAAGAATTATCACCCATGACGACCACACAAGCCAGATTAGACATGAAGCCTGTTCATAAATCCTTACATTGTATGTCTTGTCATGAAGCCCATGGATTTAATACGACAGCGCGAGATATTGGAGTAGAATCTTGTCTTGCCTGCCATGATGATACGCACAGTCGTGCTTATAAAAAATCTCCCCATTATACGTCTTGGACTGCAGAAACGCCTGAATCTGCGATTGTTTCTTGTGCGACGTGCCATTTTCCCAGAAGATTGATAGCAGATAAACGCATATTGGTAGAACATAATCCAAATTTTAATCTGCATCCTAATCAAAAAATGCTCAAAGACGTTTGTATGAAATGTCATGGATTAGGCTATAGTTTAGATGCTTTAGCAGATAGCCTATTAGTACGAAATAATTTTCTAAAAGCACCGACTCAGCATCTTAAAATCCTAGATATGGTCGAACAAAAGCTCAATGATAAGCATTAAGATTTTAGAATATTATTAGGCGGGGGTGAACTTATTGTATTTGTTGTATTTGTTGGATGGTAGTCTAAAAATAAGGTCACAATCCCGCTATAACCATATAAACGCTGATAATAGATTTCACCATTGGCAAAAAATCCAATCATGGGGAAATCTCCTAAAATGTCTTGAATCATTTTAACTTCTTCAGAATTGTTGCCAAATAAACTTTTACCGCGTCCCACACAGGAATGATAAAAACCGCCTTTAGGTTTTTGTCCTTTTAAACGACGTTTGAGCGTCTTAAGCATTTTTATAAAATCTTTTTTAGCTAGATCTGGCTGTCTATGTGTAAACATGATCGGCATACCTGCCGTCAATTTATCGCCTATTGCTAATAATTTATGTTTAGGATCAATACCAATAATATTTCTAACCAGATAATCACCAATATCTGACCCCAGAATGGGTAATGCTGCAAAAATATTACCTGCTATTTTATCCAAATCAGCCGCTAATTCTGTGCCGATATCTTCTTTAAATACATCAAGTGCTGGGCGATCATCAATACGAACAATAATATTATTCGTGGATTCAGTAATTTCATGACGCGGACCTAAAGGGGCACATCCTTGCGTTAATTGTGTGATCACATTAATGCGTTTTGAAAACAGAACACCAGACAATCCCCCGTCACAAACAGCATTTGCAATTTGCACAGGTTGTTGGCGTGCACTCGAAAGCCCGCCGACTAAAAAGCCATCGTCTAAACGTTCACTCATTTCAAAAATGAGTTTCGTCATCTGTTTATTATGCGGATCGCCATGAACCAAGGCAAATATAGGTTTTTGAATGTTGCACCATGATTGATGTATACGGGAAAAATTGTTGAGTTTTTTATTATCTGTGCTAAATATCGAAAAAGAATCCTCAGGAAAATCTCCTAACATGACTGCTATGGCTGGCATATCAAAATATTCTGTATTCACACTACAAATGCCAATACCCACAGCCCCTACCCAATATAAAAGCTTTGTGTGTTGTTTGAAATAATTTAGAATGTCAGGGACTTGTTCAGACAAGGTATCAGTCACATATAAAAAACCAAGCGTGGCTTCATCCGTTTTACCTAATTGTTGTAAACACATTTGTGCCGCTTCTTGCCAATCTGTTGCACTGGCATGAGCACATTGAAATTTGTCCATATATTATTGCTTAATAAGTGTCGTTGCCCAGTAATGGGCAACTAAAAAACTATCAATGAAGCCTTTAAAATAAATCTTCACTCTTTTGGTCAGCACCTTCCTTTTCAACCGGCATTAAGTCTGATTTACTCACGCCCAAGGCAAGCGCAGTGGCACTGGCAATATAAATTGAAGAATATGTACCAATAATCACACCTAACAATAAGGCGATTGAAAAACCATGTATCAATTCTCCGCCAAAAATGAAGAGAATCACCAGTACTAAGGCGGTGGTGACAGAGGTCATGACCGTACGTCCAAGCATTTGATTTATCGAGGTATTCATGACCTTAACTGAAGGTTGTTTTCGTAATTTAACAAAATTTTCACGAATACGATCAAATACAACAATAGTATCATTCAGCGAATACCCAATTACCGCTAAAATAGCCGCTAATACGGTTAAATCAAAATCCAATCTCAGCACAGAAAATACCCCCATTACAATCACAGTATCATGTATTAATGCTGCAATCGCCCCCACCGCAAATCGATATTCAAACCGAAGCCCGACATAAATTAAGATGCCTAATAAAGTAAGCAGAATAGCAATCCCACCCTTTTGAACTAATTCATCACCAATTTGAGGCCCCACTGTTTCGACACGACGCATGTCAACATCTGGATTCTCTTGTTGTAAAAGGCGTAAAATAGTCGTACTTAAATATTCTTTTTTTGAATCGCCCTGTTGTCCGATACGAATTAAAACATCTTCAGAAGTCCCAAAATGTTGTACTACAGCATCTTTAAAACCATTTTCATGTAAAATAGTTCGAATAGGTTCCAATTCCACAGATTGCTGATAGCCGACTTCAACTAAGGTGCCACCTGTGAAATCAATACCCAAAACCAGCTTTTGATAAAATAAAGAGCTTAAAGAAATAACCATGAGTATGGCAGATATCGACAAAGCGATATGGCGTTTACCCAAAAAATCATACGTGTAATCAAATCGGTTTAATAATATAGACATTTGTTATTCTCAGTTAGACAGGCAACTTAGTCAGCGTTTTGCCACCATAGAAAAAATTAATGAAGGCACGAGAGACCATAATAGCCGTAAACATTGAAGTGATAATGCCTAAAGACAAGGTAATGGCAAAACCTTTAATCGGACCTGTTCCAAAACCAAATAACATCACTGCTGCAATTAATGTGGTGATATTGGCATCAAAAATGGTGACAAAAGCTTTCTCATATCCTAAATGGATACTATTTTGAGGACTATTTTTATTGGCGATTTCTTCACGTATTTTCTCAAAAATCAACACATTCGCATCTACCGCCATACCCAAAGTCAACACAATGCCTGCCATACCTGGCAAGGTTAAGGTTGCTTGTAGTAAGGAGAGTAAGGCGACTAAAATCACCACATTCATTAACAAGGCAAAATTAGCAACCATCCCAAATGTGCTATAACGCAGCCACATAAATATCATGACAGCCAAAAAACCGAGCATAATGGATAATTGACCCATTTCAATGTTTTCTTGACCCAAACTAGGACCTACTGTGCGTTCTTCAACAATTTCCATGGGGGCTTTGAGTGCACCAGCCCGTAAGAGTAATGCGAGATTATTGGCTTCACTAGAGGTGAGTCCTGTAATTTGGAAATTTTTGCCAAATTCCTCTTGTATGGTAGCCACATTAATCACTTCTTCTGTTTTTCCACGTGTAGTCACAGGTTTACCGTCTACCATTTTGGTTTCTATCTGGTATTCAATAAACACAACTGCCATGGGTTTGCCCACATTTTTGCGCGTCGTTCTAAGCATACTGTTTGCAGCTTGATTGTCTAAACGTACCGTAGTTGCAGGACGTCCGCTACGTTGATCGATGGTGGCAGCAGCATCTGTGATTTGTTCACCGGTGGCAATGACACGTCGTTTTAAGGTCACGGGGCTTCCATCACGACGTTTATAAACACGTCCTCCGAATTCTTCTCCCTCATTGACAAGTAGGCGAAATTCTAAGGTAGCAGTCGCACCTAAAATCTCTTTTGCACGTGCAGTATCTTGAACACCTGGCAATTGCACCACAATACGATCTTCTCCTTGTCGTTGAATAACGGGTTCAGATACGCCTAATTCATTGACACGATTACGTAATGTGGTGATATTTTGCTCGACAGCATTTTGGCGATTTTCCTTTAAGGCTTTTTCAGTGAATGTGAGGTTTAAACGGTATTCTTCCCCATTTGTGTGCTCAGTCACGAGTAAGTCTTTATATTGTTCTTCAATGAGTTTTTTCGCAATATCACGGGTTTCAAGCGTTTTAAACGCAACCGTTATTCCACTGTCGCCAATGATACGTGTCACACTGCCTTTATAACGCAATTTATTTTCACGAAATAAAACACGCAATTCATTAATATACGCTTCTTCATCTTGACGAATGGCGGTTTCCATATCCACTTGCATTAAAAAATGTACACCCCCTCGTAAATCTAAACCTAAATACATGGGTTGTGCAGATAACATCCTTAACCATTCAGGAGTCGCAGAGGCTAAATTTTGTGCCACGATATACTTCGGCAAGACTTTTTTGAGGACGGTATACGCTTTGAGTTGCGTATCCGTATCTTTAAAACGTATTAATAATTGATTTTTTGTTCTGTTACTACGAATAAAACTAATGTTTTCTTCTTTCAGCTTTGCTTCTGCGATGTCTTGTACCGTTTCATCAATAATCATATCTCGTGCATACGCAGGAGATATTTGTACCGCAGGATCTTCACCAAAAAAATTGGGTAATGCATATAAGCTACACAGTGAGATAACAACACCAATCAGTAAATATTTCCAAAATGGATAGTGATTCATAAAACTATATTTGAGTTTTTAGTTAAAAGATGAATACATTATAATGTATTTTTCATGGTACCTTTAGGCATCACGGTGCCCACAGCTTGGCGTTGTACCTTAATTTGTATATTAGCACTGATTTCAAGTACAAGAAAGTTATCACCAAGTCCTACAATTTTACCTAATAATCCCCCATTCGTCACAACTTCATCGCCTTTTTGCAGAGAATTCACCATCGTGCTATGTTCTTTTGCACGTTTGGTTTGGGGACGTATTAATAGAAAATAAAATACGACAAATAAAACGATCAGCATAATGAGATTAAGAAACCCACCATCTTGTGAAGCAGCACCCTCAGCAAACGCATTCTGAATCAGAAAATCCATCTTATAGATTACCTTTAAATTAAGTGAATAAAAACTAGATATTGTATCATAATTATCTATAACTATAAGTTATCAGTTCACATCAGTGTTTAAAAAGCCGTTCTTGTTCCCGTTTCCATTCGCGATCTTTTGTCGTATCCCGTTTATCAAACTCTTTTTTACCTTTAGCCAGTGCAAATTCCAGCTTAGCACGTCCCCTTTTCCAATACATGGCGGTGGGAATTAACGCATAACCTTTACGGTCAACAATTCCAGCCAGTTTATTTAACTCCGCACGGTGTAGTAGTAACTTACGTGAACGTTGAGATTCAGGTGTCACATGTGTTGATACCGTACTGAGGGGGGTAATGATGGCATTCAGTAATGACGCTTCGCGATCTTTAATGAGTACATACGTATCCCGTAATTGCAATCGACCTGCCCGTAAGCTTTTAGCTTCCCAGCCTTCTAAGACAATACCTGCCTCAAAACGTTCGAGTAAATAGTAATCAAAACGTCCTTTTTTGTTGAGTCCAATGGTGCTGCTGGGTGTTTTAGGTTTTTTTTTCATTATATTTAACTTATGTTACGCATAAAATTTTGTTGTTTAATGATATCATAGCACGTGCGAGCACACGCACTTTGAATGAGCAGATGAATACCTTCATCTGCCGTGCTTTTATTAACTGATGTTACGCACTTTTTTTAAAATATATTTATATAGGAAGAGTAAAGAATGAAAACAGTAATGATGACTTTGAGAATATTTTTTACCACGTTATGTGCCTTATCAACAGCAGTAGTGGCTGCTGATAATGCGATATTTGATCCTTCCACAGGAAATTTGCATATTCCTGTTGTAGAAATACCTCCCCCCTTTCCCGGTTTCTATACAGTTGATCTTCAGCTTATGTCAGGCAGTGGCTATAATTTTTCACTATCTAATGCGACCCCCACAGGATCAAGCTCTGATATATTATATACAACAGTATCCCCAAGTGATATTGGAAATATGCTTAATAGCTTGAATATCGTATACGAAATCAAAACAACTTCTAATGGTACACCATATATTTTTGCAACACTAAATAACGCGCATAAAATGGTGATATTCTTTTCTGGGTGTAATAATTGGATATGTCAAAATATAGAACTTTGGGGTGGTTTCGATTATAATCCAAGCTTAGAACTGATGAATAACTGGAATGTGAAACACCGTAATGCTACTGCATTAACATTTGATAATACATCATGGCTATCGATGCATTTGGATATAAAGCCAGGCGTAACTTCTAATGCAATCAAAACCTTTGTATTAACATTTCAAAGTTTGTTGCCAGAATATAAAATTTACCTTACTAGTCGTAGTCGTGCTTCGCAAGAAAGTGAGATACTTCAATTTAGGGATATTGATAATGATTTTATGCCCATAAATTAATCTAAACAATCACCCTCTGAAGCGGAAGGATTTGAGAGCTTGGCTGCTGAAAGCAGGGAAACGGGGCTAATAGCCCCATTTAATTAGGGAACAGTTCCACAAAAATAACCTCTTTCCCAAAAATGACAACCCCCTTAAATTTATTCTGTTCAATACTACCGAAACCCCTTTGTTAATAACATCTATTTCAACTAACACTGTTTTATCATTTCCTGTAAATTTTTCTAATTTTACTTGTAAATAAGTTGTTTTTGATACCCTAAAAAATTAGTTATTTTTGCTAAATTTACGACTAATTCTACGGAATTATTCATATTTTTTAAAAAGTTTAATAGGATGCATTCCCATTTTCAGGGTTAGCAAATTAATAGATTGCAATAGATATCCAAATCGTTGATACTATAAAATTCTTCCCTCTCAACTAAAATTAGGAGAAAATACATTGAACAACGTATTTGAAAGATAAGGCCATAACGCATTATGTGTGTTCTTGCTTATTTGGCTTAAAACA